>DPSD01000129.1:0-11477 GCA_003538495.1 Accumulibacter sp. | reverse complement strand
GTGTCATCGATGCGGGTGTAGCCCGAGAACACGTCGGAGCTGAAAAGCCCCGTCAGAGGAGACCCATCGACGAAGCTCAGACCGTCGCCCTGACCGGAAGGCGTGCCAAGGATGACCTGCAATTCGAGTTCAAACGACGTCCAGGCCACACCCGTGTTGTTGGTAACGATTTTCTGGAACCACTTCCCGGCCGCGTGGCCGCTGCCGGTCGGGTTATTACCACCGAGCGGATCGCCTTCAAATTTCAGGGTGCCGGCAGAGGTCATGGTCTCGTCGATGACCCAGGGAGCCCCGATGTCGCCGGCAGTGCTCGTGTCAGTCGAGTTCAAAGTGATTCCGCCATTCTCGACGCTGATCGCCACGGCCCAAGCGGGAACGGTGCAGGCGAGTGCCAGGCCAGCCAGACCAAGCTGGACGGCGTGCCGAAGTTTCATTCCTGATGCCAGATGTGTCTTGTTCATTTGTCTGCTCCAAGTGGTGATTGGGTGATTGATGGTTTTAGTTATCGGTTGATCGATTGGCGCTCCGAAGGCATCAGAACCAACCCTGGCAACCCCCCATTGCTGCACAAAATCTTACGGAAATGGTGCAGAAACAGGTTGGATTGATCAAAGCACGTTTCATGCCAAAAACCAATAGTCAATTTTTTATCAGTTACTTAATAGGAAGTTGGCGGGAACCGCAGACCGCATGTGTAAAGAAATCCGACAGATCATCCTCAGGTCGGCCAAGTTCTACTGCTGCTGGTGGCGGCGGATAAGCATCGGGATCGCAACAGCGGCCGGATTTCGCCGGATCGGCATCCTGGCGCTGGCCGGCGGCGTCAAAGCGGCGTGATCGAGGTTGTCCACGCCGGCCCCTGGATACGATTATCGCCGGCGCATCACTCCGGCGGCCGGAGGCGTGCTTCGGCCTCGGCGGCGGCTTGGTAGCTGCGCGCAGCGATTTTTCGCTTCCCGAGACCTTCGCCGAGCCTGGCGCGCAGAAAGGCATTCGAGGTGAGGCGGGTGACCTTTTGGTAGTAGGTGTCGACCACCTCCTTGACCATGTCGATCGTCAAACCGCTCGTGCGGTCCCGGGCGCCGCTGAAAGTCCCGTGCGCGATCTGTTCGGCCAACTTTCCAGCCTCGCGGTCTTGCACGATTCGGAACTGGCCGTCGTCGATCGCGACTTTCAGCGCGCCGGCCGCGAAGGTGCCGATGAAGATCGCCTTCCGGGCGTTCTGCGAGAGCGAGATATTGATGAAGCCGCCAGTACACACCAGACGCGGGCCGAACTTCGAAACATTGAGGTTGCCCTGCCGGTCCGCCTGCGCCAGTCCGAGGAAGGCGACATCCAGGCCGCCGCCGTCTTCGGGCCTCCCGATGCCGGGACGGACCACTGCACCCGGCCGTAGCTCGAAGGCGGCCCGACGCGCGATGCTCTTGCGCTCGTTCATCGGTGCCGTCGGAATGGCATACTGCGTAATTTCCCGCCGTTGATCTCCAGCGGTCGAATCACAGACAGCAGACGCGATCGTCGAAGACTCGCTGCGGCAGGTGCTGCTCTGGGAACTGCGTGGCCCGTACACCATCCGCGAAGAGTGCATTTTCATGCTGATGGGGCGAGGGGTCGCGTACGCGCTGACCGAAGAGATGTTCGCTGCCCCGACCCACAAGGAAGCCGCTGACGACATTGAGGGGCGCTACGGCTGAGATCGTTGGCTGCGGACACTCAGGCTGGGTGGGCCGGGCCGGGCGCGGCAAGAGTCAGTGTCGAAAAATCTTACACTGGCTGTTGTTGCCCCCCGACCGCTGGAGAAGTAATGACTATTTATCAGCATGTTGAAAGGCGTGGCACGAAACATGCTAGAACAACGTCGGGTTGAATGCAATCCGAACGGTGGCCAGCCCGCAGTAAGGCGCACCGACAGCCTAGCTATGACACGACTCTTCTCTAACAGGGGTAAACGACATGAAACTCATCAAGACTAGCTTACTGAACGCTGCCCTTGTGGCAGCTGGTTTGCTCTGCAGCGCTCAAGCCGGGGCCTTCACCTTGACCTTCGAAGGTGTGGGTAACTTCGCCGACATCCAGAATTTCTACAACGGCGGAACCGATAGCCTGGGCAATTCCGGCACGAACTACGGCGTCCAGTTCGTTGATGGCCTGGGGCTTATCGATGCGGATAACGGCGGTGGCGGCAACTTCGCAAACGAGCCGACGCCCAATACCATCATGTTCTTCCTGAACGCGGCGACCGCCGTTCTCGATTACGCTGCGGGCTTTACGACCGGCTTTTCGTTCTATTACACGTCGTCCACCGTGGCGACTGTCAGCGTGTATGATGCGCTCGGTGGCGCGGCCGGCGGTGGTAACATCCTTGGGTCGCTCAATCTGACGGCTCAGTATACCGACAACTGCGTTGGCGACCCGAGTGGTACTTTCTGTAACTTCACGCCGGTTGGTGTGGCTTTCGGCGGCACCGCTTACTCGATCGACTTTGGCGGCACCGCCAATCAAACCGGATACGACAACATCACCTTCGGCTCCGTGAACCCCAACATCCCTGAGCCCGGCACCTTGGCCTTGCTGGGGATCGGCGCCCTTGCCTTCTGCGCGCGCCGCAAAGTTCAAGCCTGAAAAGGCGCTGACTGAGGCTTGGAGAAGCGGCTGCATGCCGCTTCTCCGTTTTCGCATTTCTTCTCGTGCTGTAGCGCCGTTCCGCCGATCGCCCGGGACCCGCGCTGACACCCGACCCGCGGTGGTCCTGCTCTGATGGCGCCGGTTCCCGTGGGGCACGCGGTGCGTGGTTGCGCTTTCAGTGCGCCATCCCTTGGGGAACCCACGAATTTTCCGACACTGTGCCGCTATCTTTGCGCGTACCTCATCCTGCCGGCTTGTTTCTGCCGGCTGCGTCCGTCGTGCCCTTTCACCGCAAACCACCATTGGCAAGGCTGAAAAGGCGGCGGGCGGCTATCCTTTGCCAAGCCATGTCACCCAGCTTTGGCCGGTGCTGCTCCTGGCCGGCACCGCCAGGAGCTGTGGTCGCGGCATGGATTGCAGCCAGGTCATTTCGGCCTGAGGTGCGCTTCGGCCTCGGCGGCGGTTTCGTAGCTGCGGGCAGCGATTTTTCGCTTTTCGAGAGCCTCGCCGAGTCTGGCGCGCAGGAAGGTATTCGAGGTGAAGCGGGTGACGTTGTGGTAGTAGGTGTCGACGACTTCCTTGACCATGTCGATGTAGTCGTCGACCAGTTCGGGGACGATCGAAAAGCGGTCGTAGTTGACGATCGCGTAGACCTTGTGGCCGATCGGCCCGAGTTTCTCCCCGATGGCCTGTCGAAGCCGGGCGATGTCATCCGTGGTACGAACGCTGAGTCCTTCGAAGTTGAGGAAGAAGATGTTCTTCCGCTGATCGTAAGACAGGCGTTCGGCCATCGGAATCTCGAGCATCTCCGCCCGCAGCTTCATCGGCTCCTCCCGGAAAATCCGGCTGTCCATCAGCGCCGGTTGGCCGTGCATGATTGGCACGAAGTCCATCTTGTCGAGGATGTCACTCTGCAGATCGACACCCGGGGCGATCTCGATCAGCTCCAGGCCCTCCGGGCATAACCTGAAGACGCAGCGTTCGGTCACGTAGAGGACGGTCAGACCACTCTTGCGAGCCTGGGCGCCGCTGAAGGTCCGGTGCTCGACCTCTTCGACGAACTTGCGCGCCTTGCCGTCCTGCACGATGCGCAGCTTGCCGTCGTCGAGAGCGACTTCCAGCGCGCCGGCGGTAAAGGTGCCGACGAAGACCACTTTCTTGGCGTTCTGCGAGATGTTGATGAAGCCGCCGGCGCCCGCCAGACGAGGGCCGAACTTCGAAACATTGAGGTTGCCCTGCCGGTCGGCCTGCGCCAGCCCGAGGAAGGCGATATCCAGGCCGCCACCGTCGTAGAAGTCGAACTGGCTGGGCTGGTCGATGATCGCTTGCGCGTTGGTCGCCGCTCCGAAGCTCAGGCCGCCGGCCGGGATGCCGCCGATTACGCCGGGCTCGGCGGTCATCGTCATCAGGTCGGCGATCTGTTCCTCGGCGGCGATGCTGGCGACGCCTTCCGGCATCCCGATGCCGAGATTGACCACGGCATTCGGCCGCAGCTCGAAGGCGGCCCGACGGACGATGATCTTGCGCTCGCTCATCGGCATCGCCGGAATGGCCGACATCGGCACCTTGATCTCACCGGCGAAAGCCGCGCTGTACTGCTCGGAAAAGGTCTGCATGTGGTATTCGGGTTTTTCGGCGACGACCACGCAATCGACCAGGATGCCAGGCACTTTCACCTGACGGGGGTTCAGGGTGCCGCGTTCGGCAATGCGCTCGACCTGCACGATGACGATCCCGCCCGAGTTTCGGGCGGCCATGGCGATCGCCTGCGCTTCCAGTGTCAGCGCCTCCTTTTCCATCGTGACGTTGCCATCGGGATCGGCCGTGGTGCCGCGAATGATCCCGACATCGATCGGGAAGGCCTTGTAGAACAGGTACTCCTCGCCGTCGATCTCCATCAGCCGAACGATGTCTACGGTGGTCATCTCGTTCAGCCTGCCGCCGCCGAAGCGCGGGTCGACGAAGGTCCCCAGCCCGACCCGGCTGATCGTTCCCGGCTTGCCCGCGGCAATGTCGCGGAAGAGGTGGGCGATCACCCCTTGCGGCAGGTTGTAGGCCTGGACGCGATTGGCCACCGCCAGTTTCTGCAGCGCTGGCACCAGTCCCCAGTGACCACCGATGACCCGGCCGACCAGGCCGTCATGGCCGAGGTGGTTGAGTCCCCGCTCCTTGCCGTCGCCCTGTCCGGCGGCGTACACCAGGGTCAGGTCGCGCGGACTTCCGAGACCCTTGGCGTCGTCACTGGCCGCCTGGAGGAAGCGTTTCTCCAGTGCGACGGCGATGTTCTCGGCGAAGCCGATGCCGACAAAACCGCCGGTGGCGACGGTGTCACCGTCCTCGATCAGCCGTACCGCGTCTTCCGCGGAAACGACCTTTCCGGTGTCCGACGCGCGCAGCGACGAGGCCATGGGATGGGTGGCAAGCGGCATGAATATTTCTCCAGGAGAGTTTTTTAGGGGCGTGATCGTCTGACACGATGCTGTGGCTGTACGTGGCGGCGCTCATCGCGACAGCATGCTGCGCAAGTATATACAGCAACGCGCCGGTAGAACCGGCCAGGCGCCGGCAGCAGCGTAATCTCCCTTGATACGGCGCGTGCCTGCCGTGCTTCGTCGCCGTCACGGTCGTCGGAGCGCCTCCGGCTGCCTTTGCCTATGGCCGTGAAGCTGCTAGACTCGCTACGGTTTGCCAAACAACGTCAGGCCATGGATACTTTGCGGTGCCAGAAGGCGCCACCCCAACGGAGGAGACAGCATGGGCTTATTTGATTTCGTCAAGGAGGCAGGTGAGAAGCTTTTTCGCTCCCAGGATGCGGAGGCCGCGTCGACGGCCGTTGACCGCGCGCCCGATGACGAGGCGGCCGCGGCCAGGCTGAGCGAGTTGAACCGCAGCGCCGGCGATGCCATCGAAGCTTACGTCAATACCCAGGGCCTGCCGGTTACCGGGCTGACCGTGACTTTTGACGGCGCAAGCGGTACGGCGACGGTCTTCGGTGTCGCCGGTGACCAGGCCAGCAAGGAGAAGATTTTGCTCTGCTGCGGCAACGTGACCGGCGTTTCCAGGGTCAATGACATGATGTCGGTCGACCAGAGCGAGCCGGAAGCGATGTTCTACACCGTCGTTGCGGGTGACAATCTGTCGCGGATCGCAAAACTGCACTACGAAAACGCCAACAAGTACATGCTGATTTTCGAGGCCAACAGGCCGATGCTCGGCCACCCGGACAAGATCTACCCCGGCCAGGTCCTGCGCATCCCGCCCCTGTGATGCCCGTCGCGCTTGCTGGACGCGTACGGCCTGCTGCCTGCTAACACATTGATTGACTAAAGGTCGGCGATGGGAATTCTGTGGACCGTCGTTCTGGGTTTTGTCATTGGCGTGATTGCCAAGCTGATCCATCCCGGCAGGGAAAACATGGGCTTCGTGGTTACCGTCGTGCTCGGCATTGCCGGGTCGTTTTCTGCCGGGGTGGTTGGACAGTTCCTCGGCTGGTACCGCGCTGGCGAGGGGGCCGGCTTCATCGCCTCGGTGATCATGTCGGTAATCCTGCTGGTGATCTACGGCAAGCTTCGCCGCTGAGCGTCGCCGTTGGCCGGCTCAGGGCTGACGAGGCGCAGCCAGGCGCTCGATCATCGTGCGCACGGCGTTGATCTGCGGTCCTTGGCGGGTGGGATAGTCGTTGCCCGAATAGCCCCACCAGTCCCAGCAGGCAAACGGGTTGTTCAGCCACTTCCATGACCCCATCGCTGCGCCATAGCGCGGAGCCACCTGCGGGTAGAGGACGATGATCCGGTTGCTGGCCGCCCATCCGTTGTAGCCGGCGCCTTCCACGAATCGTCGTCCAATCTGGGCCGCACTCTGGCGGCAGCCGTGGAAAGCGACATGGATTCGGCAAGCCCCCGCGTGGCACGCGGGCGGCACGAAGAGGTAGCCCTCGTCCGCCAGACTGGCGTCGATCGCCGGGCCGTCGACAAAGGGGCGCTGGTCGAAGCTTGCCAGTTCGCCTTGCGTCGTGGTGGTCGGTGGCAACAGCGGGCCAAGCAGGTGGGTGAGCATTTCGCCGGCGGCGTCGAAGTCTCCACAGCGGTTGATGTAGGGCGACTGCGCGCTGGCGCACGGATTGGCCTGGGGGTCGGCGACCGAGATCATCGCGTGCCCGGCTTCGGGCAGCTTGACGAAGCGAATCGCTGCCGGCGTCATCCACTGACCGTAGAACGCTGCCAGCCGGTCCACTACCGCCGTCGCCACGGTGTCGTCCTTGCCGCCCGAGAACAGCCATGCCTGGTCGTCGCGCAAGTTGTCGAGCGGGTCGATGCGGCCGGCGCCGGCCAGCTTCTCCGCCCTGGCGCGCAGTTCCGCCACCGATGGCAGCGCTGCCCACGACGACGGCGACATGCAACGCGTCAGCGCCAGCCGGGTTGAGCCCTCGGCGCAGTCGTACGGGCCGCCGGCGATCACGCCAGCGCCGCGCACCAGCTTCGAGTGCGCCACCTGGAACTGGACCGCCATGTAGCCGCCGGATGAAACACCGGAAACCGTCAGCTGGCTCAGGTCGGCGCCGAGTGCCGGCAGCGGTGCCGCGGCGCTGGCACTGCGCAGGGTCAGCACGATGACAGCGGTCGACAGGCTGCGCAGGGCGGTGGCGGCGGTGGTCATGAAGGGGGCGTCCTGAGAGCGCTTGATTGGTGAATGCTATCAGATCGCCTCGCCGTTGATCAGCCCGACGCGCGCCGTCAGCCGTTGCTGCGCTGCCGCCGGCCTTGTTTCATCGGCAGGGCAACCCTACACTAGGCGCCTTCTCACCGATCACCGTGCCCAGCGCGGATTGCCATGCGCCAGTCATCTGTCGTCATTGATTCGAAACTCCCCCGGGTGGGGACGACGATCTTCACCGTGATGTCCAAACTCGCCGCCGACTGCGGGGCGATCAACCTGTCGCAGGGTTTTCCGGATTTTCAGGCGGACGCGGCCTTGTTCGACGCCGCCTTGCGGGCGATGCGCGACGGGCGCAACCAGTCCCCGCCGATGGCCGGAGTCCCCGAATTGCGGGCCGCGATTGCCGGCAAGGTGGCGGCGCTCTACGGCGCATCCTACGACGCCGAGCACGAAATCACCGTCACCGCCGGCGCCACGCAGGCGATCTTCACCGCCATCGCGGCCTTCGTCCGCCATGGCGACGAGGTGATCGTCTTCGAGCCGGTCTACGACAGCTATGTGCCTGCGATCGAGACCGTCGGCGGCCAGGCGGTCTACGCCAGGCTGGCTTTTCCGGATTACCGGCCGGACTGGCAGCAACTGCGTTCGCTGCTCAGCCCGCGCACGCGGATGATCATCATCAATTCGCCGCACAACCCCAGCGGCAGCCTGTTGGACGCCGACGATCTGGAGCAACTGGCGGCCCTGACGCGCGGAACCAATATCGTGGTGCTCTCCGACGAGGTCTACGAGCACATCGTTTTCGACGGCGTGCGGCACCAAAGCGTCGCCAGCCATCCCGAACTGGCCGCCCGCAGCATCGTCGTGTCGTCCTTTGGCAAGACCTACCACATCACCGGCTGGAAGATCGGTTACGTGCTCGGCGCGCAGGAACTGATGAGCGAGTTCCGCAAGGTCCATCAGTTCAACGTGTTCACGGTCAATACGCCGTGCCAGTTGGGGATTGCCGAGTACATGCGCGACGCTTCTCGCCACCTCGGGCTGGCCGCGTTCTACCAGCAGAAGCGCGAATTCTTTCGCGCGCAGTTGCACCACTCGCGCTTCGAATTGCTGCCGTGCCGCGGCAGCTACTTTCAACTGGCACGCTACAGCGCCATTTCCGACCTGCCTGATCGGGATTTCGCGTACTGGCTGACCCGCGAGGTGGGGGTGGCGGTGATCCCGGTATCGGTCTTCAATCATCACGGGCACGACGACCGTGTCGTCCGCTTCTGCTTCGCCAAGCAGGAGGCGACGCTGGCCGCCGCGGGCGAAAGACTGCGCGGCGTTTGACCGGGGCCAAAGCCTGCCGGCAAACGGGCGGCAGCGATTGCGCACCGCACCGCGCCGAGCCAGCAGATGCGGCTTTCGAGAACTTTTTTTTCAACGACCGGCAAAGGAACAGCATGAGCATGCTGCAGGAGTTCAAAGAGTTCGCAATGAAAGGCAACGTCATGGATCTCGCCGTCGGCGTGATCATCGGCGGCGCTTTTGGCAAGATCGTCGAAGCGATCGTCGGCGATCTGATCATGCCGGTGGTGGCCTTGATCATGGGTGGCAAGCTCGACTTTTCGGGGATGTTCGTGGTCCTGGGCAGCGTTCCTGAAGGGACCGCGACGACGCTCGACGCGTTGAAAAAGGCGCAGGTTCCGGTTTTCGCCTACGGCCACTTCCTGACCATCCTGGTCAATTTCATCATCCTGGCCTTCATCATCTTCGTGATGGTCAAGCAGGTGAATCGGCTCAGGAAGAGCGAGCCGCCGGCCGCGCCGGCAGCAGCCCCGGAGCCGGCTGAGGAGGTCGTGCTGTTGCGCGAGATTCGTGACAGCTTGAAGAAGTAGTCGGTGGTCGGCCGGCGTGGCCGCCCGCCGTCGTCAGTTTGCGTTCCCCTTGCTGACGTCGGTGGCGACGACCAGCGTCAGCTGCTCGGGGTCGATGTACTTGCGGAAAGCGGCGTTGACCCGTTCCTGGGTGAGCGCCATGATCTTGTCCTCGAAGTCCTTCGAAAACTGCCAGTCGCGGCCGAGGTCGAGAAACGAGACCCAGCGGGAAGCGACCGCGCCGTCCTGTGAACGTTCGACGGCGCGTGCTTGAAGGAGCCCCTTCTTGGCTTCGGCGACCTCTTCCGCCGTGAAGCCGTCAGCGCGCGCACGCCGCAACTCCTCCAGGAAAGCCTGTTCGGCGCGGTTGGTGTTCTGCGGCGCGGCCATCGCCGCAAAGGTCCAGGTCGACAGACGCTCGCGGCTGCCGACCGACAGCGACGAACCGACGCTGTAGCTGAGTCCGTCCTTCTGGCGCAGGCGATCCAGCAGTCGGCTGGACAACCCGGTGGTGCCGCCAAAGATGTCATTGGCCAGGTAGAGGGCCGGGGCGTCGGGGTCATCGTCGCGCAACATGAGGTCGAGACGGGCGCGCACGAAGGCGTTTTCCTTGTCGGGGGTGTCGATCACGAGGCGCTGAGGGTCAACCTTGCGGTACTCGCGG
The DNA here is from genome assembly GCA_003538495.1 of Accumulibacter sp. The sequence goes on along the minus strand of DPSD01000129.1, from coordinate 1,673 downwards.
TCGACGCGGCCATACGGCGAGCGGGAGACGTACTCCGGGAAAAGCCGCTTGAGCTCGTCGACGATGGCTTTTTCATCAAAGTCGCCAACGATCGCGATTTCGCCGCGCGCCGTGCCGATCAGCTGGCGGTGATAAGCGGTGACCTGCTCGAGTGTCGTCTGGCGCAGCTGTTCGATGCGCTCGGTCAACTGCGCGTGGTAACGCGGGTCGCCGGGGGGATAGGTGTTGAAGTGGGCGGTCAGTGCGTCGCGAGAAAGTTCCTGAGGATTGTCGAGCTGGGCCTGCATGGCGGTCAGGGTCTGGCGTTTGAGTTCTTCGAACTCGGCCGCCGGGAAGCTCGCGTCGTGGAACAGTTGCGCCACGAGGCGGAGTGCTTCGGGGAGATGGTCGCGGGTGGTCTCGAAGTGGCTCAGGTCGCCGTTGACCTTCAGACGGGTGAGTTCGTCGGCGATCTGCTGGCGGGTCAGCTGGCTGGTGCCGCGCGCCAGCATGGCCACCGCCAGGCCGCCGGCCACCGCGCGATTGCGCAGCGAGTCCTGGTCACCCCAACGGAATCTGATGGCCACGTTCACCGTCTGGCCGCGGTTCTTCTTCGGCAGCAGCGCGACCTTCAGCGCACCAAAGCTCGGCAGGTCGGTCCGTCGGTTGATGTTCTCCGGCGAGGCGTCGAAAGCCTCGCCGGCGTCGCCCTTTTCCTGCGGCTTGAAGTTCGCCAGCAGTTCGGCAGCGCTCGGCGCCTCGGTGATCACCGCGCGCTGCGGCGAATCCTCGGGGATGAAGGTGCCCAGCACTCGGTTGTCGCGCACGAAATACTTGCTGGCGGCGGCGTCGATCTGCGCCGGCGTGATCTGCTCCAGTTGATCCCGGGCAAGGAAGAAGAGCCGCCAGTCGCCCAGCGCGATGTACTCGGACAGCATCACCGCAAAGACTTCCGGGTCGGCCAGGGCGCGCTCGTAAGCCGTCCGTGCCTGGTCGACCGCGCGACCGAGCTCGGCGGTGGTCGCCGAGTCGTCGGCGAAGCCGCCTTCGAGCACCTCGATCATCCGCTCGCGAACGCGATCCAGCGACTCGCCCTTCTTGACCATTGCGCCGAAGACCACGAATCCGGGCTGACGGGCGTCGACAGTGAACGAGAACACCTGGGCCGCCAGTCCCGGCTGGACCAGCGCCTTGTAGAGACGACCGTTCGGCGTGTCGCCGAGGATCTCGCTGGCCATCGCGACGGCGTCCGAGTCGGCGTGCAGGCTCGACGGCGTGCGGTAAGCGAGGGTCACGAGCTGGATCTCGCCTTTGCGGCGGATCGCGAACTGGCGCTCGCCGTCGGCGGTCGGCTCGACAGTCCATGACGTCGGTAATTCGCGCGTCGGCTTCGGCAGCCTGCCAAAACTGGCGACAATCCACTTGACCGCCTGCTGCTCGTCGAACTTGCCGGCGACCGTGAGAACCGCATTGTCCGGCTGGTAGAACTGCCGATAGAAGGCCTGCAGGTTCTCGATCCTGACGTTCTCGATGTCGCTGCGGGCACCGATGGTGTTGTGGCGATAGTTGTGCCAGTCGAAGAGCATCGATTGCATCCGTTTCAGCATCACGCTGGACGGGTTGTTTTCTCCCATTTCGAATTCATTGCGGACGACGCTCATCTCGGAGTCGAGGTCTTTCCTGGCGATGAACGA
>DPSD01000424.1 GCA_003538495.1 Accumulibacter sp. | reverse complement strand
TCTCCGCGCAGGCCTTTGCCCAAGCCCGGAAGCAGGTGTCGGCTATCCCCTTCGGGCTGCTCAACGAGCATTTCCTCGCCTTGGTCGATGCGCAATTCGGCTTTCCTCTCGGGCACGGGTTGCGGGTGCTGGCCGGCGATGCCACGGTCCTACACCTGACCCGGTTCGGCAAGCCATTCGTCCGCCCTGTGGTCGACGCCATGGGCTTCGCGCTCTATCTGCCCGGGATCGAGAGGACTCTGGCCACCAAGCGCTAGACTCCCGACATCGGCGAGCGCCAGAGGCTCTCCGAACTCCTCGACAAACTCCGCCCCAACGACCTTCTGGTGCTCGACCGCGGTTAGCCGGCCTACTGGCTCTTCGCCGCCTTGTGGCAGCGAGGACGCCATTTCTGCACAAGAACTTCGTCCAGATCAAGCCAAACCGGTCATACCCCAGAAATTTAAAGTAAAATCCACGTTTATCAAACGCTTACAAGAGAAGAATATGGCTATCTTCTGATAGGTTGAGAGCGTTGATTCGTGACCCACTCGCGACCTTCACATCAAGTGACTCAGTCGACAGCGGGCTTTACGCGCTCCAGGTACTTCCAAAGTGCGTTGCGGAAGGTGTCGTCTCCTTTGCTGCCCCCAAAGACGCGCGTGGAGATCTCGAGTCCCAGCTTACGGTAACTCTCCCACTGAGCTTCATCGTAGAACTGGTCGGTCGTCGACTCCTGGGGAAAGTCTGTGTGAGCGGAATGATACTGCGCGAGATCGACCGGTACCCCTGAGACGAGCCGCGGCTTGAGAACAACGACGTGAGCATCCGGCGTGTCCCCCGCACCAGGATTGGCCCCCGCATGGTACACCTTCAACAGCAGTGCGCATTTGGCGCTCTCAGGCCGACCTTTATCGTCACCTGGCACGAAGTCCTCAGGTACGCCGAATACAGGTCCGAGAATGTTGTCTATCGCTATTTCGCGGTCGACCTCGACCTCAATACGAAAATCGATGCGCGCCAGGCGCACCAGATTGGCGATGTCGTCAAACTGATACCCGGGATCGCACCCGCAGTCGCAAACGACGATCAAGCGAACTTTCCGCTCGGGCCGTAGCAGCTCGTAGATGGCAGTGTTTTCGAAATGGCCGCCGTCGGAGAGATACAGTAGAGGCCGGCGGGTCCCATGAAAGGTCGCAAACAATTCATAGAACAGGTACGTCTGGGTCTTGAACAGGGTGCGGATGCCTTTACCAAATCCGGAGCCCATCCCTGTAACTTGTTTGCCAGCTCCGGAGCCCTTTCCTGAGCTGGTGATTCCAGACGCCCACCAGCGGCCCAGCCGGATATTCGTCAATCCCATGAGGAGCGACAAGCCGAGTGTAGTGCCTCGTCCCAGAGCGGTGGAGAAAGCTGCGCCAGAGACCCCTACCCACTCACCAAGCGTCAGTTCAGCATCCAGTTCGCCGCTGCTGATCTTGCCTGGACCTGGGACGAGCTTGCCATCGACAACGAAGCCCGATGGCAGGACGGCTAGCGGCTTTCCCTTGCGATCCCTCTGAACGAGTTGCTCACCCGGGTCGCTGGTCTGGTTCAGGCACACATTGATAATATGAATCGGCATCAACGAATTATCATAGTACCGATCCATGGTCATCTGGTCCCCGGGGGCCGGTTCGGCGACACTGCGAAGCTTGTCGCTGCCTTTCCCAAAACGGTCGCCATTGCTGGCACCCAGGTAGGCGCGGGTAAGGCGTGCGCTATAAAGCGTTTGCAGGGTCGACAGAGTGAGAAATCCGGGAAACCGGCCGCCGACGAGGGAGAGGATCAGGGCAATGCCAAATGTCACGGCAAGTGCAATGACTGCGTCGACGTGGTCAGTCTGAATTGTCGATTCGAGAAGGTCGACTGGCGACTCGCCCCGCCAACGAATCCACAGCACCAAGAGCGACCAAAACATGGCCGTCAGGAACAGCAAGGCGACTCCGCCAATCGTCGCGGCGGCACTGGCCGGGATTTTGCTCAGCCAACCTCCCTTCGCCGCGTCAGGCAGCGAGGTCGCCATCTGCCGGAGTACCCAGGCCAATCCGCCGGTTGCGGCCGTTGATGTCAGCCATGCGGCGATCCGATGGTCCAGAACATAAATCGACTGGGCTGTCGTATCCACCAAAGCCACCAAGGTCACGCCGGCCAACCAGATACACCCGGTGGTAAGCATGCGTGTCAGGGTGACACGCTGCACTCCAATGGAAACGGCGGTACGTGCAGTCGTCGCGTACCAGACGAAGGCACCCACGCTTAAGGCCCCGAGAGCCCCCAAGGCTCTTGCGAACCCACGCCAATTCGGCCCCAGTTTCGAATAACAGGCGGCAGCCACAACGACAAGGAGGAAGCCAAGCAGCAACCCGAAAAGCCCTGCTTTCGAAAACACCTTCGGCCGGGTCTGAACCGTTCCACCACGGGGTGGGTGCGTAAACCAGAAGGCGAGTCCGCAGGGGATCACCCACAATAACGCAACCGGCAACGAAACCCACCACACGGGACTCCACCAAACCCAGCCGCCGCAATCGGTCACGCCCTTCAACAGGGACAACTCGTATGTACGGTAGGTCTCTAGCCAGCATCCGGTACACGAAATCGCAACAAGGCCGGCGCGACCCAATGCGATCAACGCGAACGCCGTCAGGAACACAATGCCCAAGACGTATTGCACAGAAAACCAGTTTCGCACCGCCAGCGATGCTGCATACACCATGTCGCCGGAACCGGTTGGGGCCATGTACCGCCCATTTTCTCGCAACCAGGCGAGCGGCGCCGCACCTGGACGTTCAGGGGTGAAGTGAACCCGGCTGGTGAGTCGTCCGGGAGGTTCGTGTGCGAAGACCTCGTACGCTTGTTGTGCAGTTTTTGCATCCAAGGCTGGGTCCGGAGCATCACCTTGCTTGGGAGGATCATCTTCCTTGTTTAAACGCCCTCTCGCAAATAGGCTGCCGAAAAAACTGCCTATATAGCCACCCCCACTGACGGTCGAGAGGTAGTCGAACTGGGGAAGCAGACTCTCACGGCTACTGCCGGACTGGCCCGACTTCTCGATCGATGAACCCTGCGGACGGGGCGCCCTGGCGAGGCCTTGCAGGACGCCTAGGCAAAACGTGGCGCTGCGGATCCCTCCACCGGAGAAGGCAAGCGCCCATTGCTCGTCGTCGTGTCCTTCCGGCCGGACGACCTTGAAGCCCTCACGGCGCCCTTTTGCACGCTGGATTTCAGCTTCGTACGGCGGAGCGGTTCCCTGCTCGCCTGGTGAATCTGGGGACAAGTGGTAAGACATGTCGGCCTCCTATGGATAGCCAAACGAACGGAGATCCCAAGGATAGCGTTTATCCGCTGCCCAGAAACTACCCAGTCTGATCGCTTGCCTATTACAGCAGATGAACCTCGGCGGGCTGACGCGGCGAGCGAAAAAGCCCTTGTGGGCATTGTAAGCGCCTTGGGTCCGCCGTCAAGCCTGGCCAGCGACCCAGACGGACCTCCCTAGCCCAAGTGTAGCTTCTCAAAAACTGGTGGTCCGGCTCATGCGGCGCGTTGGCGCATGCGGTCGGCGAGGGGCGGCACTTTGCCGGCGTTGGTGAGGCGGTCAGTGAGATAGGCCCAGAAGGA
>DPSD01000421.1:20937-22875 GCA_003538495.1 Accumulibacter sp. | reverse complement strand
GCGACATCGATGACGTTGGTGTCGCTGTCGAAATTCATGTCCCAGACCTGCGAAGCGATCAGCGACCGGGCCAGGACCTCGCCACGGCGTCGCAGCAGCAGTTCCAGCAGCGCGAATTCCTTTGCCGTGAGGTCGATGCGCCGACCTCCGCGGCTGACCCGGCGGCGCAACAGGTCGAGTTCCAGGTCGGCGGCCACCATGCGCTCCGGCTCTTTGTTGCGGGTTCCCCGGCGCAGCAGGGTTCGCACCCGGGCCAGCAGCTCGGCGAAGGCAAAGGGCTTGACCAGATAGTCGTCGGCGCCGAGTTCGAGACCTTTCACGCGGTCTTCGACCCGATCGCGGGCGGTCAGGAACAGCACCGGCGTTTCGCATCCCGCACGGCGTATGCCTGCCAGCAGCTGCCAGCCATCCAGGGTCGGCAGCATGACGTCGAGGATGGCCAGGTCGTAGGTACCGGTTTGGCCCAGGTGCAGACCGTCAGCGCCATCGCGTGCCAGATCGACGATGAAGCCGGCTTCGCTCAAACCCTGCTTGAGGTAGTCGCCGGTCTTGGGCTCATCTTCGACGAGCAGAATTTTCATGACCTTCTCCGTTGATCCCGATGCTGCTTCCGATCGGACGATTGTGCGCCCGAGGAAATGTCACGCGACAAAGGTTACGGAAATGTAATCTCGCCGTCAGCGTGCCGTGCGGTCACGGTTTGCAGAATGCACACCTCCCCCTGATCACTGAACGAGATCCTGCCATGAAACCCCTTCGCGTCCTCTTTGCCGTCGCCCTGTTTTCTGCCACCAGCGCCTTCGCCGAGAGCGCCCCGCGCGTCGAGGTCTTCAAGAGCGCCAGCTGCAGTTGCTGTGGCGGCTGGGTCGACCACCTCAAGGCGAATGGCTTCGAAGTAAGCACGCACAACATCGACAATGTGCCGGCCAACCGCAAGAAACTGGGCATGCCGGACAGCGTCGGCTCGTGTCACACCGCCAAGGTCGGCGGTTACGTCATCGAAGGCCACGTCCCTGCCGCCGACATCCAGCGCCTGCTCAAGGAGAAACCGAAAGCCCTGGGACTCGCGGTGCCCTCGATGCCAGCCGGTTCGCCGGGGATGGAAAGCGCCAGGCCAGTTCCTTACGACACCCTGCTGGTCGACCGCAACGGTTCGACGCGCGTCTTCGCCAGCCACTGAACAGCGGAGGTCGGCATGACGACCTTGCGCTGGCGACAGCGGCTGGCCGCCGGCTTCGCCGGCGTGCTGCTGAGCCTGCCCGGACTGGCGGCTCCTCCGGCCGCGCCGGAAGCGAGCCTGGCGCTCTGGCTCGAACAGGCGTGGCTGCGGAATCCCCAGGCGAAAGCGCTGGACGCCCGCGAGGCAGAAGCACGCGCCGCCCAGGAACTCGCCTCGGGGCTGACGCCGGAGCCGGGGTCGATCAGTGTTGGCACACTTAACGACCAGCTCAACAGCAATCGCGGCAAACGCGAGGTCGCCGTCGAGCTGAACGCCTACCTGTGGCTGCCGGGACAGAAAGCCGCGCGCGCGGCCGAGGCCGAGAGCCGCTTCGATGAAGTGGAGGCCCGGCGCGCCGCCCTGCGCCTGGAAGTCGCCGGTGAGCTGCGCGAGGCGTGGTGGATGCTGGCCGCGGCACGCAACACCACCAGCCTGGCAGCGCGTCGCCTGAAGACCGCGCGCGCCTTGGCAGAGGAAGTTCAGCGCCGCTACCGGGCCGGCGACCTGTCACGCATCGACGGCAACCTCGCTCAAATGGAGGTGCAGGCCGCCGAAGCCGAGTGGATCGACGCCGACGGCGCGCTGCTGCAGGCCGAGCACGTCTTTCGCGCACTCACCGGTGCTCCCGCGCCGTCGTCAATCAGTGCCGAACGGCCGGTGACGCCGGACGGTGGTAGCGCAAGTCGGTTGCTGCCGACGACGCACCCGCAACTGACCGC
>DPSD01000421.1:0-20661 GCA_003538495.1 Accumulibacter sp. | reverse complement strand
GCCGCGGCCGCCTCGCGCAGCGCCCGCGCCAAGGTAAAGGTCGCCGAGGAGTCGCGCCGCGCCGCGCCGGAACTGAGCTTGCTGGCACTTCGCGAACGCAGCAACTTCAGCGAGTCGTACTCGGACAGCGTCGGCATCCGACTGAAAATTCCCTTTTCCTCGGGTGCTCTGGTGCGCCGCGAAAGCTCGGCGGCGCAGGCCGACGCCGACCACAGCGACGCTGAAATGCAGCGCGTCGAAATGCGCGTCGAGCTCGACGTCGCGCGCTCCCGACAAGCCCTGCAGGCCGCCGAGCGCCAGTACGCGCTCGCCGAGCAGCGCCAAGCACTGAGCGCCGACAGCCTGCGTCTGGCCGAAAAGAGCTTTGCCCTCGGCGAATCCGACCTGGCGACGCTGCTGCGCATCCGCGCCGCCGCTTACGACGCCGACGCTTTCCTCGACCGTCAGCGGATCGCCCGCGCGGCGGCCATTTCGCGCCTGAACCAGACCCTGGGAGTGCTGCCGTGAGACAGCTTCTGGCCACTGCACTGCTGGCGGTGGCATTTTCGGCCTTTGGCCACGGCGGCGAAGACCACGGTGCGCCGCCACCGGCGCTCAGCCAGAACGTCGCACCAAGGGCCAGCGCCGCCACCGACGAGTTCGAAATCGTCGCCACCCTCGAAGGCAGGCAACTGCTGGTCCATGTCGATCGCTTCACCAGCAACGAGCCGGTCGCGGATGCCAAGGTCGAGGTCGAGGGTGAGCTGGCCGGCGCACAGGGCCTGGCCAGCGAAACGTCGCCCGGCACCTACGTCATCGAGCTCGCCGCCGACCTTCCGGCGGCCAGGCATCCGCTAACCATCAGCATCGAGACCAGCGACAGCGCCGATCTGCTGTCCGTTGAACTCGACACCTCGCAGCCGGCAAGCGCCAAGCCACACAGCCATTACCGAAGCGAGTGGACGGCATGGGCGCTGGCCGCCGTGCTGCTGCTTGCCGGCGCCGCCTTGCTCCTGCTCCGGCGCCGCCGGCAACGCAGATGATCCCGGAAAGGCACGACACCATGAACTTTGGCAGCATCTTCGCTGCAGTCACCCTGGCTTGCCTGGCCAGTACGGCGCTGGCGCATGGCGACGAGGATCACAGCCAGGACAGCAAAGCGGCCAACCCGGCGCCGCTCAGCGCGCCACGAGACGGCGCCACGGCGAGCATCCGTCACGCCGCGGCGCCTCAGCGCCTGCCCGACGGCAGCCTGTTCGTTCCGAAGCGGCTGCAGCGGCAGATCGGCCTGCGCACCCAGCCGGTGCGGATCGGCGCGCTGGCCGCGACGGTCGAACTGAACGGCCAGATCGTCGCCGACCCCGAGACCGGCGGCCGCGTGCAGGCGACGTTCGCCGGCCGCGTCGAACCCGGCCCCAAGGGGATGCCGGTCCCCGGCCGACAGGTCACCAAGGGCGAGGTGCTGGCCTACCTGCGGCCGGTCAGCAGCGCCATCGAGCGCGGCAACCAGAAAGCACAGCAGGCCGAACTGGCTGGCCAACTGGCAATCGCCGATGCCCGCGTGCGGCGGCTGGAGGAGCTTGAAGGCGCGGTACCGCAAAAGGAAATCGAAGCGGCACGCATCGAGCGCGGCGCACTGCGCAAGCGCCTGGCCGCGACCAGCGCCAGCATCGACAGCGCCGAGCCCCTGCGCGCCCCGGCCGCGGGCGTGATCAGCGCCAGCCGCCTGATCGCCGGCCAGGTCGTCGATGCCAAGGAAATCCTGTTCGAAATCATCGACCCGTCCCGGCTGGCGGTCGAGGCGCTGGCCTACCAGGCAGGCATCGGCGCGACGCTGGTTTCGGCCAGCGCGCTGTCCGAGCAGGGAGCGCTTGAACTGCGGTTCGTCGGCGGCGGACGGCAACTGCGCGACCAGGCGTTGCCGCTGTTGTTTCGCATCGTCACGCCAAACTCGATGGTGGCGGTGGGCCAACCGGTCAAAGTGATCGTTCGCACGGCGCACGAAATCAAGGGAGCGGCGGTGCCGCGTTCGGCACTGACCCGGATCGGCAATGGCGAGACGGCGATCTGGGTGCATACCGAAGCCGAGCGCTTCGTCGCCCGCCGCGTCCGCGCGCAATCGCTGGACGCAAACAACGTCGCGATCGTCGACGGCCTGCACGCGGGCGACCGCGTGGTCATCGAGGGCGCCGGCCTGCTATCGCAGGTGCGCTGACATGTTCGATTTCATCATCCGCGCCAGCCTAAAGCAGCGGCTGATCGTCCTCGGCGTCTCGCTGCTGCTGATCATCTATGGCGCGATCACGCTGCGACAGATGCCGGTCGATGTTTTCCCCGACCTCAACAAGCCGACGGTGACGCTGATGACCGAAGCTGGCGGCATGGCGCCCGAGGAAGTCGAGCAGCTGGTCACCTTCCCGGTCGAATCCGGGATGAACGGCATGCCGGGGGTGACGCGCGTGCGCTCGGTCTCGGGAATCGGCCTGTCGATCATTTATGTCGAGTTCGAGTGGGGTTCGGACATCTACCGCAACCGGCAGCAGATCGCCGAGCGCCTGAATCTGGTACGCGATCAGTTGCCGCCGGGAATCGTCCCGCAGCTCGGGCCGATCTCGTCGATCATGGGCGAGATCCTGCTGATCGCGATCCCCGCCGACCCCGCCAGGGTCAGTCCGATGACCGTTCGCGAGTACGCCGACTGGGTGATGCGACCACGGCTGCTGACCATCCCGGGCGTCGCGCAGGTGATCCCGATCGGCGGTGAAGTGCGCCAGTACCGGGTCGAGCTGCGTCCGGCACAGCTGCAGGCGCTGGGCGTCGAGCGCGAGAAGCTGGAAGCCGCGCTGCGTGATTTTGGCGCCAATACCAGCGGCGGCTTCCTCGAAGTGCAGGGCCGCGAATACCTGATCCGCCAAATCGGCCGCAGCTCGCGCATCGAGGACTTGCAGAACCTGGTGGTGACGATCCGGAACGGCCAGCCGATCGTCCTCAAGCAGCTGGCCGACGTCAAACTGGCGCCGGCGATCAAACGCGGTGACGGCAGCTTCCAGGGCAAGCCGGCGGTGATCCTGTCGGTGCAGAAGCAGCCGGCCGCCGACAGCGTGGCGCTCACCCGCGAAGTCGAGAAGGCGATCGACGAACTCGCCAGGAGCCTGCCCGAGGGTATCGAGGCGCCGTCATTCCTGTTCAAGCAGGCCGATTTCATCGAGCATTCGGTGAACAACGTCGAGGAGGCCCTGCGCGATGGCGCGATCCTGGTCGCGGTGATCCTCTTCCTGTTCCTGCTCAACGTGCGCACGACGATCATTTCGCTGATGGCCATTCCGGTATCGCTATTGGCGACAGCACTGGTCTTCCGCTACTTCGGCCTGTCGATCAACACCATGACCCTCGGCGGCCTGGCGATTGCCATCGGCGAGCTGGTCGACGACGCGGTGGTCGGCGTCGAGAACGTCCTGCGCCGCCTGAAGCTCAACCGCACCGCCAGCGCCCCGCGCCCGGTGATCGAGGTGATCGCCGCCGCCACGCTGGAAGTCCGTTCGGCGATCGTCTACGCGACGGTGATCATCGTCCTGGTGTTCGTGCCGCTGTTCGTCCTGCCCGGGATCGAGGGGCGTCTGTTCACGCCGCTCGGCGTCGCCTACATCGTCTCGATCCTGGCCAGCATGATCGTCTCGGTGACGCTGACGCCGGTGATGGCCTACTACCTGCTGCCGCGGATGAAGCAACTGCACGCCGGCGACAGTCCGCTGGTGATCTGGCTCAAGCGCGCCGACGCGCGCCTCTTGCACTGGTCCTTCGCGCGTGCCCACGGCCTGCTGGTCGGCGCGCTGCTGCTGGTCCTGGTCGTCGCGGCGAGCGTGCCGTTCTTTCCGCGTTCCTTCCTGCCGCCTTTCAACGAGGGCACGCTGACCGTCAATGTGCTGCTCAACCCGGGCACCTCGCTGAGCGAGTCGAACCGCATCGGCACGCTCGCCGAGCAACTGGTGGCCGACGTTCCCGAGGTCACCAAGGTTGGCCGGCGTACCGGGCGCGCCGAACTCGACGAACACGCCGAGGGCGTGCACTACAGCGAGATGGACGTCGACCTCAAGGCTTCCGATCGCAGCCGGGCCGAAATCATCGCCGACATCCGGCAACGTCTCGGCACGCTGCCGGCGGCGTCCAATGTCGGGCAGCCGATCTCGCACCGGCTCGATCACCTGCTCTCGGGCGTCCGCGCGCAGATCGCGCTGAAGATCTACGGCGACGACCTCGACACCCTGCGCGGCCTGGCCGCCGATCTGCGCGGGCGGCTGGCGCAGATCGACGGGGTGACCGACCTGCAGATCGAGAAGCAGGTACTGATCCCGCAAGTGAAAATCCGCCTCGACTACGAGCAGGCGGCGCGCTACGGCGTCGCACCCGGCAATCTGCTGCGCAGCCTCGAACAAATGATCGAGGGCGAGCGGATCACCGAGATCGTCGAGGGCAACCGCCGCTTCGACCTGCTGGTACGCCTGCCGGAAAGCGCGCGCGGCCCGCAGGCGCTGGCCGATCTGCTGATCGAGACACCGAGCGGCCACGTACCGCTGTCGAAAGTCGCCGCCGTCGAGGAGGGCGACGGTCCGAACCAGGTCAGCCGCGAGAATTCACGGCGCCGGATCGTCCTCTCGGCGAATACCGACGGCCGCGACATGTCGCAGGTGATCGCCGACATCCGCAGCGAACTCGCCGCCAGACCGCTGCCCGACGGCTATTTCACCGCGCTCGAAGGCCAGTTCCAGGCGCAGGAACAGGCCGCGCGGCTGATCAGCCTGCTCGCCACGATTTCGCTGACGATGATCTTCATGGTGCTCTACAGCCGCTACCGTTCGACCGCGCTGACCCTGATCATCATGGGCAACATCCCGCTGGCGCTGGTCGGCAGCGTCGTCGCGCTGTGGATTTCCGGGCAACCGCTGTCGGTCGCGGCACTGGTCGGCTTCATCACCCTGACCGGTATCGCCACCCGCAACGGCATCCTCAAGATCAGTCACTACATCAACCTGTGCGCCTTCGAGGGCGAGCAATTCGGCCAGCACATGATCGTTCGCGGCTCGCTGGAACGTCTGACGCCGGTGCTGATGACCGCGCTGGTGGCGGCTTTCGCGCTGCTGCCGCTGCTCCTCTCGGCCGACGCGCCGGGCAAGGAAGTGCTGCACCCGGTGGCGGTGGTGATCTTCGGCGGGCTGATCAGCTCAACGCTGCTCGATAGCCTGCTGACGCCGCTGATGTTCTGGCTGTGGGGCCAGCCGGCGCTGGAGCGCCTGCTCGCCGCGCACGAAAGCGAAAGTTTCTGAACCTGTTTCGACCAACAAGGAGTGTCACATGCCGCAGATCAGGACTCTTATTCTCGCCCTCGCCAGCACTGCTTGTCTGCTGAACAGCCCGACCTTGCTCGCGCACAGCGACGAGGTGCTGGACACCCAGAAGGCGCCCAATGGCGGCCAACTCCGGATGGCCGGGCCTTATCACTTCGAACTGGTAGTGATCAGCGACAGCAAGGAAGTGCGGGAAAACCCGATCGTCGTGCATGTCACCGACCACGCCGGCGCCAGGGTCCCGACTGCCGGCGCCAGCGCTACGGCAACACTCCTGGCGGGCAAGGTCAAGGCCACCTCGACGCTGGCTCCCGACGGCGACAACCGCTTGAAGGGCTTCGCCAAATACGCGTCGACATCCGACATGAAGGTGGTGGTGACCGTCACCCTGGCGGGCAAAGGGGCCGAGCAGGCACGCTTTACGCCGCTGGCGGTGAGCCAGCAAGAGCGCAGATGACAGGAATGTCACCGCCGGGTCAGCTCGCCGTCGGTGTCGACGGTCGATACTGGCCGGTGTAGTGCCCACGACACCCCTTCGACAAGGAAAGACCATGAAAACGTACTCCGGAAAACTGTTGATGCTTGCCCTGACCGCCTCGCTGGCCGTACCGGTCGCCCTGCTTGCTGCGGAACCGGGAGGCGCCAACGCCGCTGCCGCCAGCAAGACGCAGGCCGCGGCAATGGCTCCTGCAGGTCCAATGCACGACCAGATGCAAGCGCGGCTGCAGACCATGCAGGCACGCATGAAAGCCATGCAGCAGACTGAAGGTGAAGCACGCGTGCCGATGATGGCGGCGCAAATGGAAGACATGCAGACGATGATGAAAGACATGGGCGCTGGCTGTCCGATGGCCGGCGGGCAGGGCAAGATGGGCCAGCCCGGAATGCCGATGATGCCCGGAATGCACGGCAGCCAGGCGAAGTAGAGCACGGCGGGACAGATGATTCCCTGGCTGAAGCGACGCCTTGCCGGCTTTCGCGCGCGGCGGGCCGCCAACGCCGAGGCGCACGCCAGGTCGACGCCGCATTCGTGCTGCTCGGCCCCGCCGCCGGGGGCCGGCGGCGATCACAAGCACGGAGAGAAGAGTACGTGAACAAGACTTTAAATCGATCGCTGGCGATCGCCGCAACCCATCGCCACATCCGCCTGCAGCCATGCCTGATCGCGCTGCTGGTGGTCACGGCGGCGATCAGCTTGCCCGTGGCAGCGCAAGGCATGCAGGTGCCCAAGCCCAGCCCGGGGCTGATGCCCAACCCGGCGGCGGGCAAGGTCCTGTTCGAGAAGCACTGCGCGTCCTGCCACGGCGCCAGGTTGCAAGGCAGCGACCAGGGTCCGCCGATGCTGAGCACCATCTACGAGCCCTCGCATCACGGCGACGCGGCGTTCCAGTTGGCGGTGAGGAACGGCTCGCGCGCGCACCACTGGCAGTTCGGCGACATGGCGCCGGTTCCTGGTCTGACCACGGACGACGTCGCGCAGATCACCGCCTACGTGCGGCTCGAGCAGCGCAAGGCAGGAATTCAATAGGGCAGGAGCCATCAAGGCTTTCCCGGGAAGCGGACCCTGAGGCTTCTCAGGGTATGCCAAAGCGCTTCAGGCGCTCGCGAACGAAGGGAATCTGCGCCCTGACAAAAGAGTCGGTGAGATGGTGACTATCGCGGAAAACGACCACTCCCTGGTCGCTGACGGCACTGCAGACGCCCCCAGGGCAGACCAGATCGTTCAAGTCGAGCAGGTGCACATTCGGGAAGCGACCGGCCGCCACAGCGAGAGAATGGGTGGTCGATGCAATGTGCTGCAGCCGATGACGGGCCAGGCAAGGCCCACGGTCAATCCGGCCGTCGGTGGAGAGATGTCGAGCAAGGCAGCCGGGGCCGTCAAATCCGAGGCCCGGGGTTCCGGGAATGACAAAGACCATTCCTGCAGCCTTGCTCACCCGTTCGAGAATTCTCGAGCTGCCTTCCACCCACTGTTCTTCAGTGAATCGATACTCCGTCGCGCTGCCCATGACGAGCACCTCGGGCCTGATTCCGTCCAGCTCATCCAGAACGGCTTTGCGCCAATCGGTGCATACCCGGTAGATCTTGCCAACCGGTTGATAATAATAATCTTCGTCAACCATTGCACACGATGACTTGGTCAACACGACCGTTCGCCAGTCGGGCTCCGGAAATATCTCCGGAATGATCGAAAACCATTGCGTTGCGATACTGTCGCCAAGCAAGACGACGGTCTTCGTGTTTTCTTCCGGTCCAAAAACGCAGGGCTCGACGCGGGCGTTGGCATACCAGGCGTCACACGGCAGGCGATAGATGATCGGCGAGTCCATTCGCCATTTGTTGCTGGCGTCGCTGGCAGCACCTGTTTGGGGAAGTTGGCGCAGTCCCTGATCCAGGGCGATTACCGCCGTGGTCATCACCAGCAAGCCTGGCAACAGCGTTCCGAGCGGCCCGGCATGACTCCATCGGCCTTTCCAGAAGGGGCGCTCGACCATCCGGAAGCTCACGATCGCGGCCCCCAGCGACAGACAAATCAAACCCAGGGTCGGGAGCAACTGGCCTTGAAAGCCAAGGGAAAAACCAAGAACAAAGATCGGCCAATGCCACAAATACAAGGAATACGACCGATCACCCAGCCAGACCATAAGTGGCTGGGCGAGCAGGCCGTTGTGGCCCCCGGGAAAAGCATGGCCGGCAGCGATGACCAGCGCTGTTCCAAACGACGGCAGGAGCGCCCAGAATCCCGGATAGGCCAGGTCAGGACTGAGCCCTGCCGCGCTGCCCAGGATCATCAACAGTCCGCTGCCGAGCGCCAGATACGGAGGGAGACTGGTCAAGCACCTCGCCGGCCGGCCTGATGAGTTGGCGTGAAAGGTGAGGCAGACCATGGCGCCGAGCGAAAGCTGCCAGATTCGGGAAGGCATCATGTAGAACGCCGCTTGGGGTCGGTGGTCCGTCCAGTACACCGAGAGCGCCAGGCTGGCGACGAACGCCGTCCCCAGGCCGACGAACATGAGCCGGCGTTGGTTCTCCTGGCTGGTCCGCAGCAATCGGGCAATCCGGAACAGGAGCAGCAGGAACACCGGCCAGATGAGATAGAACTGCTCCTCAACCCCTAACGACCAGGTATGGAGAAAGAGGTCTCGAGTTGCCAGCTCGTCGAAGTAGTCGAGCGTTATGAAAGAAAAATAGAGATTGCTGGTCCACGTGGCGGCAAACGGCGCCGATGTCAATTGTGCGCGAGCCTCGACCCCGGACAACAGCCACGACGCGACGCCGGCTGATACGATCAGCATCAACATCATCGCCGGCAGCAGTCGTTTCAGCCGTCGCGCATAGAACAGCATGAAGGCAATCCGACCGTCTCGGTCAAGCTCGCGGAGCAGAAGGCCGGTAATCAAGTATCCGGAGAGTACAAAAAAAACGTCCACGCCGACAAAACCACCTGGCACGATAGTGAGGCCGGCATGTGCGAGTATCACCAGGAAGATGGCGATGGCCCTCACGCCCTGCAAGTCAGGTCTGAAGTGTCCACTGTGTTCAGTCAGGGTGTATGCCACAAACTTCCATTCCCGGAAAAAATATGATGACCGCTACCGGCACTGCCTGGTTTTCCAGACTCTTCGCGGGAACTCGACGTGGAGGAACGATGCTGTCGCCAGACCGTGTATTTTACCCGGGACCGCTTGGTTCGCCTCCCGACGACCAGCCAATTGGCCAAACAGCGAAAACCGCTCTGGTGGAATAGCGGTATCCAGACGTCCCGCCGACGCGGCTTTGGCCGGGTTCCAGGAGGTGTCGCGAGCTTGGCGACGAACTTCCAGGGCTCCGGGCAATCTCCTCCGGGAGGAGTCAGGGATCCGGCATTGCCAGTGCCGGCGCGGATCGGCGAGGCACGAAACGGCTGTCGAGGGAATTTACGCGAGCTGGTGTCTTCGGGAAAAGCGGCTAGTATGAAGCGAGGCGCTGCGCCTTCTCCAAGAGGCAATGCCCGCCCGTGGCAAGGTACCTCCCTCTGTTAATAGGAGGAGCAAATCAACATGGTGACCCGGAAGAAAGCACCCACATGGACTGACGTCAAGTTCACCCTCAAGGATTTTGATCGTGCCGACCTGCTCGGACTGGTGCAGGATATGTACGCCGCGAGCAAGGACAATCAGGTCTTCCTGAACACCCGCTTCGGGCTCGGTGGCGACGCCCTGAAACCCTACAAGACGATCATCGATCGCTGGCTGTGGCCCGACGTGTTCAAGAACCAGAACTATTCGGTCGCCAACGCCAGGAAGCCCATCGCCGATTACCAGAAGGAGGTTGGCGATCCCGAGGGGCTGGCCGATCTGATGATCTTCTACTGCCGCCACGCGGTGGGCTTCGCCACCGAAGTCGGCGTAGACGACGAGGGCTACTTCGACAGCCTGATACGAATGTTCGAGCAGGCGCTGAAGGTGGTCATGACCCTGCCCGAAAGCCAGCGAGAGACCTTTCTCAACGAGTTGCACGAGATCCGGGTTACCGGCCGAGCGATCGGCTGGGGTGTCGGAGAAGGCTTCAACGACGCTTGGCAGCTCGCGGGCCTGAAGTTCGACACGTAGAGAAGCATTCCCAGGCTCGCGACGGCCGATGGCCACCGGGTCAAGACGGTATCGTCATCCGACTACAGGGCGAGGCGTCATTCAAGGCGGCGTGGCAGCGCGGCGTCGACTGGGGCCGGTCAGACGGCCACCGCGCTGCGACCGGGAAGCGTGCCAGGAAGGTCAGTCAGGCGGCAAACTTCCGCTTGAGCAGGCGAATCAGCCAGCCGATTCCCGGAAGCTTGGCGTAGAGTTCTTCGGCGGCGTCCCAGTAGTCGCGATGCCAGGTGACCTTGCCGTCGACGTCGAACTTGAGATGTGAGGCACCGCGTATGATCTGCACCGGGCCCTGCCGGTGCGAGTTTTTTTGCCGGAAACGCATCTCCCAGACCAACAACGCGCCGTTCTCGCTGACGATCCGCTCGGAGACCACGAAACGCGGATCGTCAAGCTGGCTGAACAGGTGGCTGAAGATACGCTGTACGCGGGCGACGCCACGTACCTCGTTGAACGGATCCTTGAAGAAGACGTCGTCGGCGTAGAACTCGGGGAACCGTCCGACGTCCGCCGGGCCGAGGCCTTCGTAGAGGTCGACCAGCGCGTCGACCCTGCCGGCATGGTTCATGGCGGTCACCATCATCGTCCGGCGAAAAGGCGGATCAGCGGGAAGTAGACGCGGTACGGCAGATGCGCGAGCACCTTGAGCGCCAGGGTGAACCGCTTCGGATAGTGGATCTCGAAAGCACCGCTGGCGAAGCCGGCGATCGTCTGCTGCGCCGCCTGTTCGGGCGTCAGCAGCGCCGGCATGGCGAAGTCGTTTTTTGCGGTGAGCGGCGTGGCGACGAAGCCGGGGTTGATCACCCGCACACCGATCCCTTTCGGCTCCAGGTCGAGATACAGCGACTCGGCGAAATTGATCAGCGCGGCCTTGGTCGGACCGTAGATCAACGACTTGGGCAGCCCTCGATAGCCGGCGACGCTGGCGACGAAACCAATCTGGCCGCTGCCCTGCCGCAGCAGTTGCGGCACCACGCAGGCGGCGAAGGACACCGCACCGCCGAAGTTGACGGCGATCATCTGCCGCGCTCGCGCGGCGTCGAGCTGCCAGGCACGCATCGGCAGATAGTCGCCGGCGACATACAGCGCGACATCGATGCCGCCCCACGCGGCCAGCAAGCCCTCCCAGGCGGCGTGCAGACTCGCTTCGTCGGCGGCATCACAGGGCAGCACCAGGGCGCGTTCGGCGTTCCCCGCCAGTTCAGCGAGGCGGGCCGCGTTGCGCGCCGAGAAAGCGACGCGGGCGCCGCGTGCCAGCAGCAGTGTACCGAGCGCCGCGCCAATGCCACTCGACGCGCCAAGCAGCCAGACGCGCTTGCCTGACCAGTCTTCAATTCGGTCGTTCATCGATTGACCACCTCAACGCTTGCTGAAACTCAGCGTCACTTCGCCGAGAGCGAAGCCGAACTTGCGCATCTGCGAGCGGTTGAGCATCACCTTGTCGTCGATCAGGAACATCCAGTCGTCGAAGTCGACGTTCCACACCCGGCCATCGACCGGCAAGGCCAGCACGTAGCGCCAACGCAGGGCGTTGCCCGCGGCCTCGCCCTGGGCAACGCCGACCACGTCATCGGCGAGGCCCACGTAGCGTGCGGCATCGACCCGGGTGATGGTCCAAACCCGGCGCGAGGTCGTCCCGTCCGACCACCAGAAGCTCTCGTCGAGCGTGCCGACATCGACCCCGTCGCGCTTCTGCCAACTGGCGTCGATG
Organism: Accumulibacter sp.; assembly: GCA_003538495.1. The sequence goes on along the minus strand of DPSD01000421.1, from coordinate 9,001 downwards.
ACCACGTGAAAACGTTTGATCACCGCGCCCGACCAATCCTGGAACATTCCCCAGCCGTCGATCGTGCCGTTGAAGTACGTCGCCAGATCGAGCACCGGCTGCTCGGCGCGATAGCGCTCGACCGGTACGCTGGAACAGCCGCCCAGCCCGATTATTCCGCAAGCGAAACACGCCAGCCACAGATTTTTCATGAAACCACCTCCAGAATTTTGCGCCAACGCCAGGCCAGCACCGCCGCGGTCGTCTTGAAGACCAATGGCAGCAAGCAATAGATGGCGGCGAGGCCGCCGCTGGTCCCGACCACTCCCGGCTGGTAGCCGACCAGATCGAGCAGCGGCAGCGCCAGGCCGGCAGCCAGCGCCAGGTTGAGTTTGGCGACCAGATTCCACCAGCCGAAGTAGGCGCCAGCCCGTGCCGATTTGCCAACCGCCCGAGCGACGCCACCGCGGTGCTCCGCGAGGTCGGCGACCAGTGCCGCCGGCAAGGTCAGGTCGGCACCGAGCGCCGCACCCGAAAGCAGGCAAACGACGGCGAAAGGCCAGACGTCGCCGGCACCCAGACCCCACGCCCAGGCGAAAGAGACGACCGCGACCAGCATCGAAGCGATCCAGCCCGGTACGCGACCGATGCGCCGAGCGAGGATCACCCACAGCGGCAGGAAAGCAACGCCGCTGACGAAGTACAGCGCCAGAAAAGCGCCACTCCAGGCTTCGGCCTGGAGAACGTCGGCGACGTAGAACAGCACCAGCGTCGCCGGCAGGGCCGCGGCAATACCATTGACGACAAAAACCGCCAGCAGTCGGCGAAAGGCGCGATCTTCGAGGACACCGCGCAGATCGCCGAAGAGACTGCCGCTGGCCGCCGTCCGTGCCGCCGATGGCGGCGAGCCCGCCAGCGTCCACGCGGCCAGCGCAATAAGCAGCAGCGGGAAAAGCTGTGCGAACCCGGACAGCCCGCGCGCCAGATCGGGCGAGAGCAGACCGGGAAGCGTCGCCGCCAGCACCACGCCGAGCAGGCCGAAGCCCTCGCGACTGGCCGTCAGCCGCGTTCGCTCGCCGGCATCACGGCCGAGTTCGGCGCCCCACGCCTGGTAAGCGACGCTGGCCAGCGAGAAGCCGAAGTAGGTCAGCAGCATCGACGCCAACAGCCACCAGGGCGCACCGCTGGCTGGCGGCTGCAGCAGGGCGAGCATGCCCAGCGCCAGGCACGGCAGAGCCAGCAGGATCAGCCGCTGCCGGCTTGCGGTGCGGTCACTCCAGCCGCCAAGCAGCGGGTCGATAGCGGCATCGAGCAAGCGCGCCGCCAGCAGCAGCGCGCCCAGCAGGCTCAGGCGCATGTCGGCGGCTTCGGCGTAGAGCCGGGGCACGTGCACGTACACCGGCAGGGCGGCCATCGCCAGCGGCAGACCGAGCGCGCCGTACGCAAAAAGCTGCCGGCGCGGGATGGCGACCGCCTGCGCGATGCTGGAGGATGACACGCTCAGAGCCCCGGTGGCTTGAGGAGAGCGGCGCGCAGAGCCGGGCTGCGGCTGCGCGGATCGAGCCAGATGGCGAAGAACAGGCGGGCAAATTCGGCGTCGCTGATTTCGCCAGTGGGCACACCACGGTAGAAGAAGGCCGCCCCTCGCCCCGGGTAATGAACGCCGACAATGGTCTCGCCCTCCCTCACATCCGGGAAGACCCGCTGCAACTCAGCCTGCCAGCGCTGCAACTGCGCCTCGCCGGCGCCGAGTCGGCGCAGCTCGTCGAGCGTGGTCTGGATCAGCCGGTCGCGCGGGATATCGCGGCGATACTCCAGTTGCAGCGCGGTTGGCACATCCGCTGCCGGATTGGCAGTCGGCGGCCCGGCGACCCACAGCGTGGCGCGATAAAGCGCGAAGCCCAGCCAGGTCATTTCACCGCTGCCCCACTGCCGCCAGGCCGTGCCAGTTTCGCGCAGCGCATCGGGCAGAGCGTGGACCAGCGTGCTGCCGGCGAGCAAGAACGCGGCGAACAGCTTCCTCATCGGGGGTGCGCCAGCTCGAACTGCACGACGTCAGTCGCGCCGCTGTTGAAGCCCGCCTGACAGTACGCCAGGTAGAAGCGCCAGAGACGACGGAAGCGTTCGTCAAAACCTTGTGCTTCGATGGCCGGCCAGTGCCGCTCGAAGTTTGCCGACCATTCGCCCAGGGTCCGCGAGTAGTCGCGTCCGAAGGCAAAGGCGTCGCGCACCACCAGCCCGGCGCGGGCCGCGCGCTCGCCAAACACCGCCCGGCTCGGCAACATGCCGCCGGGGAAGACATGCTGTTGAATGAAATCGGTGCCACGCCGGTAGCGCGCGAACAGCCTGTCAGCGATGGTGATGCTCTGCACCATCGCCCGGCCGCCCGGCGCCAGCAGGCGCTGCAGGGTCGCAAAGTAGGTCGGCCACCAACGTTCGCCGACGGCTTCGAACATCTCGATCGAGACAATGTGATCGAACTGCTCACCGACCAGATCGCGGTAGTCGCGCAACTCGATCTTCACCTGCTGCGTGACGCCGGCAAGACGCATGCGCTGACGGGCATACTCGAACTGCGCCGGCGACAGCGTCAGGCCGACGACCTGCAGGCCAGCCTCGCGCGCCGCGGTTTCGGCAAAGGCGCCCCAGCCACAGCCGATTTCCAGCACGCGCTGGCCGGGGCTGGCGTCAAGCCGCTGGATGATTCGCCGGTACTTGGCGAGTTGCGCAGCGGCCATCGACCGTGGCGCGTCGCTGGAGTAGAGGGCGCTCGAGTAGCTCATCGTCGGGTCCAGCCACAGGCGGTAGAAGTCGTTGCCCAGGTCATAGTGCGCCATGATGTTTCGCCGCGAACCGGAGCGCGTGTTGGCGTTCAGCAAGTGCCGCAGGCGCGCACTCAGCAGTCCCCACCAGTGTCCATAGAGCGCTCGCGACATCGACTGCCGATTGTCGGCGAACAGGGTGAGCAGAGCGGTGAGGTCCGGACTGCGCCAGTGACCGTCGATCCACGCCTCGGCGAGACCGACGTCGCCGCGCTCGAGCACCCAATCGAAGACCGACCAACTGCCGATCTCGAGCAGCGTGCTGCTGTTGCCGTTGTCGTGCTGACCAAAGCGCAGCCGGTCGCCGTCGGGCAGCCGGACTTCGAGGCTACCGTGTTCGATCCCTTCGAGCAGCGCGAGCACCGCCCGCGCGCTGCGCGGCGCCTGCCTGACAGCAGCGGCGGTAGGGAAGGTGAGAATGTTTTGGATGCCGATCATCGGCTGGTCTCCTCAAGTGGCGGTTCTGGTTTGCGGAACAACGGGACGCGCTTGACCCACAGCCTCAGCGCCTGCCAGTGAATGCGCCAGACGACGCCAAGAGTCAGCAGCGGGAAGCGCAAGAAGGCCTTGATCAGGGGGCCGCTGGTCAGCGTTTCGGCCTGGCCGGAAATCGCGGTGTGCAACAGGTCCCCTCCCTCGTCGCCGTGATCGATTCGCGCGAGACGCCAGGTGGCGATGCCGTCTGATCCGCAACGCCAGTGGAAGCGGAAGCGGTAGTGGCCGGCGACATCCATGAACGGCGACACATGGAAAACCTTGCGCTGCTCGAGGGTCTCGCCGTCGCGGATCGGTCGACCGTCGGTATTCGCCAGCAGGTAGTTGTGACGCTCGCCGAAGGTGTTGTTGACTTCGGCCAGAACGGCAAGCAACTGCCCGTCGCGGTCGTGGCAGAACCACAGGCTGATCGGGTTGAAGACGAAACCGAGCAGGCGCGGAAAGCATTGCAGCCAAATCTCGCCATCGGCGCCGATCCCTTCTCGCTGCAGCAGCCCCTGGATCCAGGGCAGCGGATGCGATCCGTCGCGCGCGCCGTGGTCGGCAAAATGGAAACTGAAGAGATTCCAGCGATTGACAGCGAACAGCGCGCTGCTCGATTGTTCGACGCGCGCGAGCGGCAGCACGCAGAAGCAGACCGGGTAGACGAAGCGATTGGCCACCGGCCGCACCCGACGGTGCATGACCTGGCCGAAGAAGAGGCGAGCCGGAGCCGCGTTCATGCAGCGAGTTCCGCGGTTCGCGTTGCTGCCGGCCGTTCCCGGGCAGCCCCATCGACACCCTGCCAGGGCGCGTGGCAGCCCATCGCGTTAGCTACTTGCAGCGCCGACTTGAGGCCGTCCTCGTGAAAGCCGTAGCCGTTCCATGCACCGCAGAACCATACCCCACGCGCCCCGGAGATGGCCGGCAACTGCCGCTGCGCGGCGATCGCCGACGCGTCGAAGATGGGGTGTTGGTATTCGAATTCGGCGATCACCCGCTCGACCAGTGGCTCGCGCTGCGGGTTCAGGGAGACCATCAGTGGGGTCTTGAACGGTAGCGGCTGCAGGCGGTTGATCAGGTACGAGACGCTGACCGGACACCGCTCGCCCTCGCCGCCACTCGACAGATAATTCCACGCTGACCACAGCGCCGGCGAACGCGGCAGCAGATCGGCGTCGGTATGCAGGACGGCCCGGTTGGGCGCATAGCGGATGGCGCCCAGCAATCGGCGCTCGGCCCGCGTCGCCGTGTCTCCCATGATCGCCAGCGCCTGGTCGCTGTGACAGGCGAGGACGATCTGGTCGTAGTGCTCAACGCCCAGATCGGTATGCAAGCGCAGATCGCCGGCGCGGTGGCCGACTGCACGCACCGGTGTCGCCAGGCGGACATCGTCGAGGCAGGCCGCGAGCTTTCTGACATATTCCCGCCCGCCGCCGCTGACTGTTCGCCAGATCGGACGGTCGAAGACCTGCAGCAAGCCGTGATTACGGCAGAAACGAACGAAGCTGGCCAGCGGGTAGTCGAGCATTGCCGCTGCCGGGCACGACCAGATCGCCGCAGCCATCGGCAGCAGGTACCAGTCGGCAAAGGGGCGCGAGTAGCCGCCGATGGCCAGGAATTCACGCAGGCTCAAACGCTCTTCGCAGTCGCCGGGATTGCTCTCCAGCCAGGCGACACTCTCGCGGTTGAAGCGCACGATATCGGACAGCATCCGCCAGAAGTCCGGCCGCAGCAGATTCCTCTTCTGCCCGAAAACAGTCGCCAGGCTGCTGCCCGACCATTCCAGCCTCGGTTCGTCGAGACTGACCGAAAAGGACATTTCGCTCCCGACGCTGGCGACGCCCAGGTGGGCAAACATCGCCGTCAGATTCGGGTAGGTCTGGGTGTTGAACACCAGGAATCCGGTATCGACCGGGTAGCGCAAGCCCTCCAGCGTCACATCGACCGTGTTGGTGTGACCGCCGAGAGTCGCAGCCGCCTCGTACAGCGTCACCCGGTGTTTCTGCGACAGCAGCCAGGCACTGGCCAGACCCGAAATCCCGGCGCCGACCACGGCGATACGTTGTCCGCCACGCATGTTTATCCCCCCGTCCTTTCGGCGTTTTCGCCGCTGATCTCGGCGTAAGCCGAATGGTTGTGAATCGACTCGAAGTTTTCGGACTTCACTGTCCAGGACGCGATGCGCTGGTCTTTCATCAGCCGTAGGGCGATATCGCGGACCAGGTCTTCGACGAACTTGGGGTTGTCGTAGGCGCGCTCGGTGACCCACTTCTCGTCAGGCCGCTTGAGCAGCCCGAAGACCTCGCACGAAGCCTCTTCCTCGGCCAGCCGAACCAGCTCCTCCGGGGTCATCCCGGAGCACAGCCGGGCGCTGATCGTGATGTGCGAGCGCTGGTTGTGCGCGCCGTAGGCGCTGATCTCCTTGGAGCACGGGCACAGGCTGGTTACCGGCGCGACCACCTCCAGCGTCAGCTCGGTCGGCCGTCCTTCGGGCTTTTCGGCGATCATCCGCACCTCGTAGTCGAGCAGACTTTCGACTGTCGATACCGGCGCCGCCTTGCTGATGAAATAGGGGAAGGCGAGTTCGATCTCGCCGCTCGTCGCCTCCAGCCGGAGCAGCATTTCGTCCAGCATGCGCAACAGGCGATTGACGTTCAGCGGTGCGCGCTTCTGCTCGACCAGCTCGACAAAGCGCGACATGTGCGTTCCCTTGACTTCCGGTGGCAAGCCCACGGACATCGACAGAGTGGCGACGGTGTTCTGGACCTTGCCGGCGGCGTCGAGCAGTGCCAGCGGGTAGCGCAGGCCCTTGACGCCAACCTTGTGAATCGCCAGTTGGCGCAGGTCGGCAGTGGCCTGGATGTCAGGAAGAAAGAAGTGTTCTGGTGCATTCATGGTGTGTCTCCAGGGAAGAGAGGCGACGGGTGGTCGGTGGCGGGATAGCGGTCACTGCTTGCCGAGAAACTGGTCAATCCTGGCGAGCAACATGGGGTCGTCCGGCTTGACGCGGCTGCCGAAGCTGAGCACCTGCCGGCCGCCGCGATCGATCAGGTACTTGTGGAAGTTCCATCGCGGCTGTTCACCGGCCGCCTTGGCGAGTTGCGCGTAGAAAGGGCTGGCATTGGCACCGACGACCGTGGCCTTGGCAAACATCGGGAACTGCACACCGTAGGTCAGCCGGCAGAACTCGGCGATCTCCTGATTGTTGCCGGGTTCCTGATCGCCAAAGTCGTTCGAGGGGAAACCCACCACGACCAGCCCCTTGTCCCTGAGACGTGCGTACAGCTTTTCGAGGCCGTCGTATTGCGCCGTAAGGCCGCAGTAGCTGGCGGTATTCACGACCAGCAAGACCTTGCCCCGCCACTGGCACAGCGACTGGGTCGTCTGACCCTGCAGCGTGGTGAAGCTGTGTTGCAGCAGCGGCGGGCACTGCTCCGCCGCTGCGGCCAGCGGTGGCGCAAAGGCGCTGATGGCCAGGGCAACGGCGGGGAAAAGCGACAGCGGCATAATGTTCTCCTGGAAAGGTGAGCGCCGACGGATCGCCGGGGCAGCCAACACGGCATCGACTGAAAGCGTCTTTTTGTCCATGACAACATCCGTCAATCTTGAGCTGGAGCGCGGCGCCGCAGCGATCGCTCCCGAATCGTGTCGAAAACCATTAAAGTCCGGTAGAGATAGGCGCCATTGAGCACGAAGGTGGCCCTCATCGCCCTTTCAGGCAAGGAATGGTGACTGGGTTACCTACTGCTTAGCTATCCTTGTTGTCCTAGACAAAAGGTCGTTTGACGCAACCTTAACGCCTGTCTTGGCGGCTGTCAATGCCTTGTTGTTATTTTGTTCAGGACAACTGGTGCGCTGCGCGCGAGGTGGCAGTCGGCAGCGTCGGGAGATCCGGCTGTTGGCACCAACGCCGAAGGCGCTGAGCGAGGCACGCGTAGTTACCCACCGCGAGGACGATAGGCGCACGCCAGAACGCTCACGGGCGGAGTCGGTCGGTCGTGGAGGAGGAAGGCGGGACGGCGACGCTGCCGTAGAACCCGCTCGGCGGCACCGACAGCATGTCGGCCGGACGGCCGGGTAGCCGATGGGGCTGGACCAGACTTCACTCGGCCCGTCTGGCCGAGCACGCGCAATGAGACGGTCAGCCGGACAGGATAGGTGGCGCTTCGTCGGCCGACCGTTTGTCGCCGGCTCGGTTCAAGCGTCCGTCAAGACGCCCCAGCCAGTCACGCATCGCGCGCTCTCCTGGCTCTTCCGTCGTGTGGAGCGTCGGGAAGCGACAGAAGGCATCGCGGATGATCTCCTTCAACTGCCAGCTCGCTTCGTGCGCGAGCATTGCCAGCTCGGCAATGGCGGTTTGCTGGTCGCCGATATCAACGCTGACCGACGAAAGCTGATCAGGGTGAAGACCCACATCCGCCAGAGAACGCTCCAGCAACTCGACTCGACCGGCCACGAAAGCGCCAGCGGCGCGCGCGCCTGCGGCGTAGTCCTCCAGCTCTGCGCGAGCCTGGCGCCATTCGCCGAATTCTTCGCGAAGACGCTTGAGGCGGGCCGCGCCCACCTGGCCGCGGTCCACATCGGCGTCGTCGACGACCTCTCGCTTCAACAACTCGAAGATGCCCTGCGACATCTCGCGGTCGAACTTGACGTGGTTCAGGCGCAGAATGACAGACAAGCGCTTCCCCGAGCCCCGGGCCTTCTTGTCAAGAACGGCAGCGACCACCTCGGCGAGCAGCATGATGCGTCCCATCATGCTCATCTCACGACCCTTGAGTCCCCGCGGATAACCAGTGCCGTCGTGTCGTTCGTGGTGTTCAAGAATCGCTCTGGCTACGGCGGGCGGGTATTCGGGATGCTGCTGGACGATCATCGCGCCAGTGAGCGGGTGCGCATGGAGCTGCCGCCTCTCGGCGGAAGTAAACCTGTGGTCAGCCTGCAAAACCTCGGGATCAATGTGCAGCACGCCGATGTCATGCAACAGGGCGGCCGCCGCCAAAGCGCGCAACTCGGCCGCCGCCAGATTCCGGCGCATTCCCAGGTGAAGCGCGATGAGTGAAGCTTGCAGGCTGTGCCCGAAGACGGCGGCCCGGCAATCGCGGGCAACCGTCAACCTGAATGCAATCGGCTTCGGAAGAGCGATGCTGCCGATGGCGTCCAGCAGTGTTCCACGGTCGCCGGGTCTGGCCGCCAGCCGGCCGTAGAAAGGTCGCTCCGCGAGGAAACGTTCAGCCTGATCGTGCAACTCGTCCCGGGTGACCGTTCTCTCTGCAGAGAGGCTATGATCGATCGGCACTTGTAGCTTGTGATTGAGCAACCGCTGGTAAAGCCTTCCGTCGACCCGCACGCCGCGCTCGACCAGCTTGATCCCTTTGCGGGAATAGACCGCCTCGTGGGCAACCACGGTTTGCAGGTCCCCAAGCTGCATTGCCGCCTTGAGGTAATGCTCATCGCCAATCTTGACCATAACTTTTATTATCGTTACAAGCGGTGCCGTCGATGCGGGCCGAGCATTCGCCTCGCCGCGTGAAACCCGGCTGCTTTCGTCGAATGACCGAATCGGGGTGGATTATGATTCGCCGCAATTCTATCGAAATCGAAACGCGTACGGCGCGGCAAGTCACGTCGTCAGGTCCAGCCGCCAGCAAACGACGAGCGCCTGGAAGCCTGCCGCGCAGTACCCCGTTCGAGAGGAATTTGGCGGGCAACCATGGTTTTCCGGT
>DPSD01000526.1 GCA_003538495.1 Accumulibacter sp. | reverse complement strand
GCCGGCAGGGCCGACCGCCCGCCGGCCTTCGTCCGCATCCACGCCAGCGCGACCAATGCGCCGCCGACCGCCGATGCCGGGCCCGACCAGAGCGTTCCCGCCGGCGCGTCGGTACGTCTCGACGGGCGCGGCAGCCGTGACCCCGAGGGCGCCTCGATCAGCTACGCCTGGGAACTCGTCGACAAGCCGGCGTCGAGCACGGCCGCGCTCGATGACCCCAGCTCTGCCACACCGGGCTTGCGCGCCGACCTGGTCGGCCGCTACGTGCTGCGCCTGACGGTGACCGACGGCAGCGCCACCGGAGTTCCTGACGAGATCGTCGTCACCGCGTATGCGACCAACACGCCGCCGACCGCCGTTCCGGGGCCGGACCAGAGCGTCGCGCCGGGAAGTCGCGTCGACCTCGACGGTTCGGCCAGCTTCGACCACGACCCGGGCGACGGCATTGTCCAGTACGCCTGGAGTTTCATCGCCGTTCCGCACGGCAGCACGGCAGCGTTGTTGCCGCCGATCCAGGTCTTCCCCAATCCGCCGCTGACTTCCTTTGTCGCCGACCTTGCCGGCGATTACGTGATCGAACTCGTCGTCACCGATCAGCGCGGCGCCCGCAGCGCGCCACGCCGCGTGCTGGTGCGCGCCGGTTCTCTGGATTCGCTCAAGCCGGCGCTGACTCGCCTCCAGCCGAACACGGCCGTCGCCGGCTCGGGTCCGCTGGTCCTTGCGGTCGAAGGCCTGCGCTTCGACCCGGCGGCCAGCGTCGTCTTTGACAGAACACCGCTCAGCACCCGTTTCATCAGTTCCACGCGCTTGAGCGCCGATCTGCCGGCCGCGCTGCTCGCCTCGCCAGGGTCTTTCCCCGTGCTGGTCCGCAACCCGGCGTCCGCCGGCGGCGATTCCAACAGCCGTCTGTTTACGGTTGGGCCGGCGACGCCGATCCTCAGCGCCGTCACGCCCTCGGTGCTGGAAGTCGGCAAGGCGGAAACCCTCGCTCTCGGCGGCGCCAATTTCACGCCGGCGTCCAAGGTGCGCTTCGGCGCCAGCACGCTGGCGACGACCTTCGGCAGTTCGGTGAACCTGACGGCGCTGGTCCCCGCGGCGCTGTTGACCGCGCCCGGAACCGTTCCGGTCAGCGTCGTCGATCCGGTCGCCGGCTCCTCGAACGCGATCGACGTGACTGTTGGCAGCAGACTCGTGATCAGCGGCATCTCGCCTGCCGAGGGTCCGCCGGGAACGCTGGTGACCATCGATGGCGCCGGTTTCGTCCCCATCGCCGGCGGCAACCAGATCAGGATCGGCGGCGTCACGGCCGGGGTGGTGAGCGCCGACGCCAAGCGGCTGACGGCGACGGTCTCCCTGGCCGCGCAGAGCGGTGCGGTGACGGTGACGACCGCGCGCGGAACGGCCAGCGGGCCGACCTTCACCGTCAGGCACGAACAGGATTTCCAGATCGTCGCCAGCCCGGCCGAACTGATCACGGTGTCGGGCGGCGCCGCGTCGCTGATGGTGCAGTTGGCCAGCACCGGCGTGAAAGCGTTTACGGGTCTCGCGCAACTGTCGGTCGCCGGGCTTCCGGCGGGTGTCACCGCGAACTTCTCCAGCCCGTCGCTGGGCGCCGGCAAGACCGCGAGCCTGTCGCTGGCCGTGCCGGCGACACTCGCCGCCGGTACCTACAACGCGCGTATCGACGGCGTCGCCACGATCGATGGCGCGACGCAAACGAAAAGCAGCTCTTTCAAGATCAAGGTGACGGGCCTTGGCGCGGCCAGCGGCGTGGCAGGACGTTTCGTCGACACGCAGGGTCGCGGCATCGCCGGCATCATCGTCCGCGCCGAGGACGCGGCGGCCGGCGGCACGAGCCTGGCCTTGACCACCAGCGACGCCGGCGGCAACTTCCTGCTCGCCGGCCTGCCGGCTGCGAAAATCACGCTGCGCATCGACGCCACGCCGGCCAATCCCGGCTTCCCGATCTGGCCCTACACGCTCGTTCTCGACGCCGGCAAGATCACCCCGTTGTCCGACTGGGTGGTGCAGCCACCACCGCGCGACGACCTGTTCAGGCCGCTGATCGCCCACCACAGCGAGGATCAGGTGTTCACCAACCCGGAGACGCCGGGGCTGTCGGTGCGCGTGCCGGCCGGCGTCGCCATCCAGGGCTGGGATGGTGTGGTCAAATCGCGCATGGCCGTCGAGCGCGTCGCTCCCGACAAGCTGCCGACCGAAGCCGCACCGAACGGCGCCCGAAGCTACTACCGGATCTCCTTCGGCACGCCGATGGGCGGCGTGCCGATCAATTCGGGCAGCGGGCCGTCGGCGGTGTTCGTCACCGCGCCCAACGACATGGGCCTCAGTCCCGGCGAGAAGGCCGACCACTGGTACTACTACGGCACGCCGCTGGCCGGCGAAGGTGGCTGGCGCAAGGCCGGCACGGGAACCGTTTCTGCCGACGGCAAGACGATCAGCGCCGATGCAGACGCGGGAATCGACCGCTTCTGCGGCGTCTGCGGCTTCTCGTGCTTCACGCGCAACTGGGACATTCCGAGTCCGCCGTGCCCGGATTGCGAAGTCAATGGCCCGCCGGCAAAGGCCGGCAAGCCGGTGACGCTGGCGCTGGGGATGGAACTCTCCAGCGCGGTGGATATGGTCATCGACGGCGTAATGCCGATCACCATCGGCCGCAGCTATTACCCGTGGAACGCCTTCGTCAGGAACGCCGCGCTGGCGTCCAGCCTCGGCAACGGCTGGATGTTCAGTTACGACTGGATCGTCTATGTCGATCCGAGCAGCGGTGAAGTCCGGCTGGTTCTTCCCGGCAACGCTCGTGGCGTCACCTTCACTCACACCGGATCCGGCACCTACGAGGCGCCGAATGACCTGCGCTTCGGTGGCGCCAAGCTGATCTCCGGCGACGGCTGGCAGCTCCGGTTCAAGGACGGGCGCGAGTGGCGCTTCCGGCAGATCGGCTTCGTGAGCTGGCTCACCGAGCAGCGCGACGCCAACGGCAACGTGCTGCGCATCGAGCGTAATGACTCGGGGCGGCCGACGACGATCACCGCGCCAGGCAAGACGGTATCGATCGGCATTGTCCCGGGATTTCCTGTACCCGCGGGCGGGGCGTCGGTCGGCGAGCTGATCCAGGTGGTGCGCGACGCGACCGGGCGCGAGGTTCGCTACGCCTACAACGCCGACGGCCGCTTGTCGGCGGTGACCGGGCCGGATGGTGGCGTGACGAGCTACAGCTACGTCAAGCCACCCGAACCCAAGACCGTCTATACGGGTACCATGGCCAGCGGCAGTAGTGGTGGCACGGGAACGATACCCGTGGTGTCATCGTATCCCAATCGCCCCGACGGGCCGTTCTACATCAGCTCGATCTCCCGGCCGGGGACGAGTCAGCCGCTGACGTTCGTCTACAGCCAAGGCATGCGCCTGGTCCGCCAGCACTCGGACAACTGGGATCTGCGCTTCGCCTACGAGTTGAACGGAACCTGCGCGCTGCAAGAGGGTTCGCCGGTGGTCTGTGCCGGCGCCAGCGGGCCAACTGTGGACTCGTTCGAAAATCGCGCGGCCGGTTGGCAGTTCTTCGGCGGCGAAGTCGTCGCCACCCGCGTCTATGACGCCAGCGGCCGCGGCTACACGGTCCGCTTCAATGCATCGCGACTCGGTATCGAGCTGATCGACGGCGACGGCCAGCGCACGCAGTTCGAGCGGGATGCGCGCAACCGCATCACCAGGATCACCGATCCGCTCGGGCGCGTCACGCAATACGCCTACGACGGCAACAGCAACATCACGCAGATCATCGACGCCGCCGGTCGCGCCACCACCCTGGCTTACCACCCGATCTGGAACAAGGTGACGAGCATCACGCGCGGGCTGGCGGACGGCACCGCGGCCACCTACCGCTTCGAGTACGAGGAGTCGGCGACGAGCGGCGGCAAGCTGCTGCGCGCCATCGACCCGCTCGGCAACGTCACCCGGTACAGCTACACCGACGCCGGCGGCGCCAAGGGGCTGGTACAGAAAGTGACCGACCCGCTTGGCAACGTCACCACGCTCGCCTACAACCCGGCGGCGGATCTGGCGGCGGTGACCGACGCACTTGGCAACTCGGTCGAGTTCCATCGCGATCTGGTCGGACGCCTGCAACGGGTGACCGACGCGGTCGGCGCGAGCACCTTCAGCGAATACAACCGCGCCGACCAGGTGACCCGGATCACCGACGCCAACTCCGGCGTCACCAGCTTCAGTTACGACGGCAAGCGCGACCCGACGGCGGTGATCGACCCGCTCGGCCGCGCCGTCGAGTCCTATGTCAGCGACGACCTGCACCGCCTGACGCGCCGCAGCGACGCCAAGGGCGGCGTCGAAACCTACGACTACGACTCCGCCAGCCGCCTGCTCGCCGCCACCGACCGCAAGGGACAGCGCGTGAGCCTCGAATACGACCGGCAGAACCGCGTCACGAGCATCACCTACGCCGGTGGTGGTACGGAGAGTCGCGACTACGACGCCGCCGGCCGCGTCGTTCGCATCCGCGACGGCGTCGGCACGATCGCCTTCGACTACGACGAACTCGATCGCGTCGTGCGCGAAACGACCGATGTCGACGGCCTGGTCAACACCGTCGAGTATCAGTACGACGGCCTCGACCGGCGAATCCGGCGGAAGGTGAACGGCATCGACCCGACGACCTACACGTACGACCTCGCCTCGCGCCTGACGACGATCGGCTATCGCGGCAAGACGGTGGGCTACGAGTGGGACGCCGCCTCACGCCTGACCGCCAAGGTCCTGCCCAACGGCATCCGCCAGGAGTACGCCTACGACAAGGCCAGCCGACTCGTCGAGATCCGCTTCCGCAAATCCGACGGAACGCTGATCGACTCGATCGCCTACACCTACGACCCCAACGGCCGCCGCGTCGCGCGCACGATGAACCTGCCGACCCACGTCGAGACGCCGATGCAGGGCACCTACGACGAAGCCAACCGCATGACCAGCGTCACCTTCCCGGCTACCGGCCAGACCTGCACGCTCGCCTACGACGCCAACGGCAACCTGGCGAGCAAGGTCTGTCCGGGCGGGACGACCACCTACACCTGGGACGCGCGCGACCGGCTGGTCGCCATCACCGGGCCGGGTCTGGCCGCCAGCTTCAAGTACGACGCGCTGGGTCGGCGCGTGCAGCGGGTGGTCAACGGGCTGAGCACCGGCTACCTCTACGACGGCGTGCAGGCGCTCGCCGAGTTCGGCGCCAACGAGGCGGCGCTGCTTACCGGACTGGCGATCGACGAAGCGATCGGGCGGTTTGCGGCGAGTGGGGACAGGACGCTGCTGACCGATGCGCTGGGGAGCGTCGTGGCCGAAACGCGGGCGGATCAGAGCATTGCGACGGCGTATGGCTATAGCCCGTATGGGGAGACGGTGCGGAGTGGGGAGGATAGCGGAAACACGGCGCAGTATACGGGGAGGGAGAATGATGGGACGGGGATGTATTACTATCGGGCGAGGTATTACGAGCCGGGCATCAAGAGATTCTTGGCTGAAGATCCAATTGGTCTGCAAGGAGGAAATAACTTCTATCGCTACGTATATGGGAACCCAGCGGGGTTGACTGACCCGTTTGGTTTGAAACCGCCTAAGCATGATCCAAACGGACAACGTTGTCAAAG
>DPSD01000203.1 GCA_003538495.1 Accumulibacter sp. | reverse complement strand
GCGGCGCTGTTCGGTTTCCTGCTCATGGGAGATCGCCTCAACGCCAGCGGTATGGCGGGCTGCGCGCTGATTCTGGTGTGCATCGTCGTCGTCCAGATCGCGCCGCTGACTCTCGCTGGGCAATTTGTGCGTCGCTGACGCGACTTTCGCATTAATAGCCGTGCCGAACCTGCGACAGGAAGGCTTTGGCACGATCGTGGTCAGGGTTCGAGAAAAAGCTGTCGGGGGTGGTGTCTTCGAGAATCACGCCTTCGTCGAAGAAGATGATCCGATCGGCGACTTCGCGCGCGAAGCCCATTTCGTGGGTGACGACCAGCATGGTAATACCACTATAAGCCAGTTCGCGCATCACGGCGAGAACCTCGTTGACCATTTCCGGGTCGAGCGCCGAGGTCGGCTCGTCAAACAGCAGGACCTTGGGGTCCATCGCCAGGGCACGCGCAATCGCCACCCGTTGCTGCTGGCCGCCGGAGAGCTGGACCGGGTACTTGCTGGCCTGGGTCTTCAGACCAACCCGTTCGAGCAGGTTCATCGCCTTGGCCTCGGCGGCTGCCCTGGGCATCTTGCGGACGCGCATCGGCGCCAGCGCGACGTTGCGCAGGATCGTCAGATGCGAGAACAGATTGAAACTCTGGAAAACCATTCCTACCTCGCGGCGAATGGCATCGAGATTCTTCAGATTGTCGTTGAGAACGATGCCATCGATGATGATCTCGCCGGAATCATGCGTTTCGAGGCGATTCAGCGTGCGCAGGAAAGTCGACTTCCCCGAACCGGACGGCCCGACAATGGCCGTGACCTGCCCCTCGTAGAAGGTCGCCGAAACGTCCTTGAGCGCATGGAAGGCACCGAATCGCTTGTCGACCTTGCGCGTTTCGATGATTGGTCGGAGAGTGGCCTCACTGTTCATGTCATCGCCCTGGCTAACGCTTCTGGCCAACATCGAGCTGCGCTTCGAGCGCCGCCGTGAGCGTCGTAAACGCGGTGGTCAGGATCAGGTAAATGGCGGCAATGGTGATGAACACCGGGATCGGCTGATAGCTCTCGGCCTGGATCCGGTAGCCGACCATGGTCAGTTCGACGACGCTGATCGCGTAAGCCAGCGACGAATCCTTGACCAGCGACGCCAGGTTGTTGGCCAGAGCCGGCAGCGCGACGCGCATGCTCTGCGGCAACACCACGTCCATGAAGGTCTGAAAGGGCGTCAGGCCGAGTGCCCGCGCGGCTTCGACCTGGCCATGCGGCACCGCGAGAATGCCGGCGCGGACGCATTCGGTGTTGTACGCCCCGATGTTCAGCGACAGGGCAATCGCGGCACAGGCAAAGTCGGACAGCTCGACGCCCTCCGGCATGATCTCCGGAAACGCCAGCCAGACGAACAGAATCTGCAACAGCAAAGGCGTACCGCGGATCAGCCAGACATAGCTGTCGCACAGCCAGCGCAGTGGCCAGAAACGGGATAGCTTGCCGAGTCCGGCGAGGACACCGATCACGACCCCGGCGACGCCGGCGATCAACGTCAGGCCGACGGTGATCCTGGCCCCGTCTGCGAATTGCTGCGCCGCCAGGCCGATCGGCGCCGGTGCCGCGGCGAGCGGCAGCGCCATCCCCCAGAGAAAAACGAGCAGCCCGATCATCGCGGCGAACATCGCCCAGCCCGGATATTTCCTGGTCCAGTTCATCAGTTCATCAGTTCATGTGGACTGGTTTTCAGGAACGGCAGGAAATGTCTTCTTTGAAATACTTCTCGGACAGCGCCTTGTAGGTGCCGTCCTTCATCACTTCGGCCAGCGCCTGATTGAGTTTGTCCGCGAGTTCCTTGTTGTTCTTGCGCAGGATCATCGAGACACGCTCGACAAACACCATTTCGCCAGCCGTAATGCCGGCGTCGGGATTCTTGTCGAGAGTCGCTTTGACCGTGAACTTGTCGGAAATCCAGGCATCGACCTTCTTGGCGCGCAGCGCGGAGAACGCTTCAGGGTCGCCCTTGTAGGTCTTGACGTTCTTGAGCCCCTTGATCTTCCTGGCGGCATCGGCGTAGGTGGTGGCGAGTTGCACGCCGACGGTCTTGCCATTGAGCGATGCCACGGTCAGTGGGCCATCCTTGGCCGCGGCGATCTGTCCGCCGGTACAGTAATGCGGATTGGCGAAATCGACCGACTTGGCGCGCTCTTCGGTATACCCGTGCGAGGCAATCGCAAAATCGAAACGGTCCTGCTTGAGTGCCGCCAACTGCGCATCGAAGGCGACCACCTTCCATTCGAGTTTCAAGCCGAGCTTCTTGGCGATGGCTTCGGCCAGATCCACTTCAAAACCGGTCAGCTTGGGGCCATCGTAATAATTGAAGGGCTGGAAACCGCCTTCAGTGGCCGCAAGGATGGTCCCGGAACTCTTGATCACCTCCCATTCGCGGGCCTGTGAAGGACCGCCGAGCATCAGCGAGAGCGGAATGACGACACTCAATAACCTGGCTAAGAAACGCATGACATCTCCTGTTGATAAAGTCAAAGTTCGTGGAACAAGGGATTGCCGTCACGCCACGACCCGTACTACCCTGGCCAAGTTGGCGAAAAAGCAGTGAAGAGTACAACAAACAGGGTCGATGAGGCGCAAGAATCACAATGCCGGCAGCACGCGCAAAGCAGCGGCTGGCGGCATTCCGGCAAGCGCGGCGCCAGGTGACGTCTAACGGTCATGACTTTTCCAGGCCCCCCCGATCATGAAAGTACGCCGGCGGCGGCCAGCAGTTGCACGCCGTGGCAGATCGCGGCGAGCGGCTTGCCGGCATGGGCGAAATCAGAATTTTCAATTCGAGCTGTGCGGGCGTGTCAGCCGGATCACATGCCAGCCGGCAAAGCTTTCCGTCAGTGCGCTTTCGGCGTTGGTCAGGAAATAGACCTCGGCATTCGCGGCCGGGGGCAGCAGGCCGTTCAGTCGGGAAAAGTCCCGCGGTGCATAGGGCGTGATGCGGCCCGTCTGCAGCCGGTCGGACCATTCGTGGACGACGCTTTTCTCCGTGCTCAGGAAAAACTGCGTATATCGCCGCCGGCCCAGATCGTCCAGCACGGAGGCAACCTGAGGCCAGACTTCGAGCATGGGATAGGAGCTATCCACGACCACCACGACTTGACGCGGGTGGGTCTGCAGGTAGCCATGGTAGCCTGCGCCGAGCCCGGCAAAAGTCGTGACGGCCAGTGCCAGCCAGGTGCGCAGAGCAGACATGGCCGGCTTACATCTGCGCGTTCAACAGCGAACCGATCTTGTAGCCGATGTCGCCCTCGCCGGCATTCAGATTGGCCGCCTCGACGAGACCCGACAGGCGTGCCAGTTCCTTGATGTCAGCCTCGTAGCCCACGGCATAGATCGGAATATTCAGTCCTTTGATGATCATTCGCATGTCGTCGAAACTCATGCCCTGGTTGGTTTCGCCGTCGGTGAGCACGAACAGCATGGGCTGCACGTCCGGGTGTGTGGCCTTCTCCTTGACGAGCAGCGACAGGGCTACCGCGATGCCGTCGTACATCGCGGTGCCACCGGCGGCATCGATCTGTGCGATCGCCGTGCGCAGCGTGGCTTTCTGGCGTAGATCGAAAGGCTTGATCGGCACCACCTCGGTCACCTTGTCGTTGAACAGCACCATGCCTATCGAATTGCCCGCGGCAATCAGGTCGGAGCCCTGCAGCAGGGCCTGTTTGACGTTGCGCAGCCGGCTGCCCTGCATGGAACCGCTGATGTCACACAAGAATACCGCTGCGACCGGCCGGCTCTGGTTCTTGGCCTTTTTCCAGAGTTTTTGTACCTGCGCGATCATCTCTCCGGGCGGCGCTGCAAAGGGGGTTTTATGGTCCATGGGCGAATTAAAGCCATACTTGGCTGCGTTCGCCTGATATTTCTGCTGTGTCGCGAACGCCGCGAAGCGCTTCAGTACTTCGACGCGCTCGGCGGGAATCTTGCCCAGCGCGTAGAGTGGGTTGTCGTGGCGTTCGCCGAACGGCACGAATTCGTAGCCGCTGCTCAATTCCGGCATGTTTGCGAAGGTCTGGCGCTCCATCACGAAGGCGTCGAGCGAGCCGCCACTCTGTACCGAATCGCGCATTTGCAGGGTGGTGATGGCGACGAAGGGCACCTTGCTTTGAAAGCCCTCGAACGCGCTTTCCACGTCCGGCGCCAGCATGCGCGCGGTTTCGCCGCCGGCGAAGGTCTGCAGCACCGTGAGGAGGAAATTCAGGCCGGTCGTGCTCGCATAGGGATCGGTGTAGCCCATCACGATGCGCTCCTGTACGGTCGCGTCGATGAGCATTTTGACGTCCAGTTGGCCGCCCGCGGTGCGTAGCTTGTCGGCTTTATCCTTTTTCAGCACGACGCCCGCAAGATTGCCGGCCAGACGCTCACTGATCGGCGTGACCGCCATGCCGCTCGCGGCCGTCATGCGTATCCACAGATGCGAGGATGGGGTATAGGCGTCGGGAACATATTTGCGCGAGGCGATGAACTGGTAGGCGGTGCCGGAGGCGATGTTGCGCACGCGGACCTGAGCACGCCGGCCGTCGGCAAGCTTCTCGTTCGCGGCATTGAAATCGCGCGCAACCTCGGTCAGCCAGCCATCGCTGCCATTGCCGGATTTTTCGATCGAACTGAATATTTCGGCCACCACGTCACCGGCGCCAGCGGCCGGCTCCACGACGACCGGGAATTTTGCGATGTCGGGTAGTGTATCGGCCAGCGTGGCCGGCGCGCCGACAGGCAGATTGACCTGCGCACGCACCGGACGGGTGTCATAGGCCACGCGCTGCACGTGCTTTGCGAGTTCGGCGTGGGCCTGCTCGCTGGTCAATGGCTGGGAACGATCCGGCCCGCAAGCCGACAGCAGCAAGGTCAGGAGTGCGCCAAGAAGGATGCCGAACGCGCCTGGAGAGGAATTGTTCATGATCTACCTTTCGGTGAGTGGCCTGTGCCGAGCCAGTCGGCCCGCTTGAGCAGCGGCGAGCCGTTCATCTCTTGCCCGGCGGCCGTGCGCCGTCCGCCACATAGCGGCCGGTCTGGCGTGCCAGTCGTTCGAGTTCCGCGATGGCCGTGCGGGTGTCGAGTTCGCTGCGATCCTTGCCGGTATGCGTATTGGCGAATGCTGTCGCCACCCTGGTCAGCGCGGTAATCGCGGCTTCGTTCTGGGCCAGCAGGTCGGCCGCTTTCTCGAATTGGCCGGCGTGCAAGCGCTTGCGTTCGTGCCATGCACCGGCGCTGTCCGGGTGTGTGCCGGCAGCGTGCATTTCGCGCAGGCGCTGGTCGAGATAGTCGGCATCCCTGCTGCTTACGCTGCGCAAACCCAAAGCCAGTTCGTGCAGGTTGTCCAGCGCCGCGAGATAGACCTTGTCGGCCGTTGCGAGATAGCGGTCGAAGGTGAGTTCGCCGGCGTCCAGCCGCCGGCCCAGCACGATGGCCAGGGTACGGCGCTGGTCGCACAGGATGCTCAATTGTTCGACGCCGCGGCGGGCATCCGCGTGGCGCGCGCCAAGTTCGCGCAATTCGGCCGCCAGCGGAGCAATGTCATCGGCGGGGGCGGTGCGCGCATTTTCCTGGGCAGCGCGTGCAGCCAGGACCGGCCAAAGCACCAGCAGTCCGGCGCCCAGCGCCAGCGCGACCAGGTAGATCGCGGCGGACGGCGCGAACCACGCGGCAAACGCCCATTCCAGCAAGCCCGTCACGGCCAGCACGAACCGACTGCGCGGATCGCGCAGCAAGCTCCGGAGAGCACGCGGCGCCAGTGGATTCATGCGCCGTTCTGGTCAGGTGTGTGCCAGTCATCCGCTGCAGCATTGCCCTGCTGCAGCGCGCGCGCGCTGCCTGCGGCCGCAACGGCGATGCGGTCCATTTCGAGAATCGACTTCGCCATTTCAGGCAGCGCCGCGCGGCGGAAACTGGCTAGCGCGTCCAGGGCTGCCCGCACGTCGGAGAAGGCCTTGCGCAGCACCTCCAGATCGAGCTGGGTGGCGGCTGCCTGACGATGGATGTCCACCCCCTGGCTTTTCAGGCGCGCGGCGGTGGCGCCAATCAACTTGTTGGTGGTGTCGGTGATGGTCTGCACCTTGTCCAGCACGATCTTCTGGTTCGCCAGTGCGAGCGCAAGCGCCACAGCGGTTTGCAGCGCATTCACCGTCACATTGACGGCGCGATCCACACCACGCATCAGTTCCCGGTTATTGCGCACGATGACTTCGGTGGTGAGGTAGCCTTGCTGGCCCACGAGCAACTGTTGCTGCATGTCCTGGATGCGCTGCCGCAGCGGGAACAGCAATTCCTCGGCGACGAATCTGGCCTGTGCCGTGTCGGGTTCGATCTGCGTGGCGAGCCGCTGTTCAAGTTCTGCATCCACCAGCCGCGATAGCCCTATCGAATGTTCCAGCCGCTCGGCGAGGGCATGCATCTCCTCCTGATCGCCCTGCAAGGTGAGGTTGTCGCGCCGCAACTGCTCCTTCCCGGCACGCAGTGACTGCAAAATGCGGTCGATGACCGTCGAAACGCTTTCATAACGAGAAAAATAGCGCTTGAGCGGCGTGCCTATCCCCGGAATGTAGCCGATCAGGCGTGTGGCGAATCCCGGCTCCAGATCGAAGCGAGCGGGATCGAGTTCCTCCACGCGGTCGCGCAGCGCGAGCAATGCCTGGGCCACGTCGCCGCCGTCTTCGGCGCGCCCGGCCAGCGCGCGCAGCGGCTCCTTGAGCATCGCGCTGCGACGGGCGAGTTCGGCCTGTTCGAGATGGCCGAGATGTTCCACCTCATCGCGCCCGGCCGCCTGTTGTGCGGCTGCCCGCTCCAGCAGGTGGTCGACGAATTGTCGCGCCTGCACCACAAGCGGGTCCGCAGCGGGCGAAGCGGCGGCAAGATCCGGCACGGATTGCCGGGGACTGTGGCCGGCGGGTTTGGAAGGATCGGAACTCATTGCCTGGCAGCCTTCATAAAATGCGCGCGGACGCTAAGCTCAAGCGGGAATCGCGGCAATGCAGGCCCATCCTGCTTGCACCCGTCCCCGACACTTGCGGGACTACGGCAGCATTCTATCCCAGCGACGAAAGTACATGTTTCCCATCCAACGGCAATCCATCGTCGATTCTGCCCTCGCTGAGCCTCACGAAGTGGATCCGTGCCAGCAGCAGCGAACGTACTGCCACCACCCGCTGTCAATCCACCATCTGCGCCAGGCGCGCATCTGTCCGGAGGTTTGACATGTCCCACTCGCCATTCAATACGCTGTCTCGCTTCACGCCTCCCGGCCAATCGGAGGTTCTGTTCTATTCCTTGCCGGCACTGGCGGCTGCCGAGATTGGCAATGTGCCTCGTTTACCGGTGTCGCT
>DPSD01000529.1:1176-3600 GCA_003538495.1 Accumulibacter sp. | reverse complement strand
GTCGAGAACACCTCGCGCCACATCGAGCAGGGGCTGGCGCCCAAGGACGCGGCAATCAAGGCCATGGCCGAGCTGACGGGCCCGATCCTGGGCATCACCCTGGTGCTCACCGCGGTCTTCTTGCCGGCGTCGTTCCTGCCGGGGATCACCGGCCGGATGTTCCGCCAGTTCGCGCTCGTCATCGCCGCCACCGCAATCATCAGCGCGCTGATCGCGCTGACGCTGAACCCTGCGCAATGCGCTCTCCACCTCAAGCCGCAGACCAGCGAACGCCGGGTCAACGGCTTCTACCGCGGCTTCAACCGGGTCTACGAAGCCGTGGAGGGGCGCTATATCGGAGCCGTGCGCTGGCTGACGGTTCATCCGCGCAGCATGGGGTGCCTGTTCCTGGCGATCGTCGTTCTCGCCGGCGCGGCCTTCGCACGGCATCCGACCGCGTTTCTGCCGGTCGAGGACCAGGGTTACTGCTTGATCGTCGCTCGCCTTCCCCCCGGGGCCGCCCAGCCGCGCGTCCGCGAACTGGCTGCCGACATCGACGCGGTGCTCGGCACGACCCGAGGGATCAAGGGGTGGGTGACCAGCGGTGGCTACTCCGCGCTCGACTCCGCCACGCTCTCGAACGTCGTCACCGGGTACGTGATGTACGACGACTGGGACCAGCGTCCAGCAGGTTTCTCGCAGGCGAAGGTCATCGCCGAGCTGCGGGAGCGGCTCGGTGCCATCCGCAAGGCGGAGTTCGCCGTCCTCATTCCACCGCCGATTCCCGGGCTCGGGCAGGCGGGTGGTTTCGAGATGGTGCTCGAGGACCGCGGCGGCATCGGCCCTCGTCCGTTCCAGGACGTCGTGCGACTGATCCTGTCGAACGCGCGCGAGCAAGCGGCGCTGCGTGGCATGACGACGACGTTCAGCGTCGACAGCCCGCAGCTCCACCTCGACATCAACCGGACGATGGCCGAGTCGCTGGGAGTCACGATCGACGACGTTTTCCAGACGCTGCAGACCTATCTCGGCTCGACCTACGTGAACCAGTTCAACAAGTTCAACCAGAGCTTGCAGGTGCGGGTGCAGGGCGAGGCCGATCACCGCCGGCAGCTGCAGGACATCGCCGGGCTCCACGTCGCCAACCGCAGCGGGCAGATGGTGCCGCTCGGCGCGATCGTCAGCGTTCGCCGCATGCTCGGCTCGGAACTGATCACCCGCTACAACCTTTACCCTTCCGCATCGGTCGTCGGCGGTGCGGCACCGGGCTTCAGCTCCGGGCAGGCGCTGGACGCCATGCAGCGTGTGGCGGTGGCGAGCCTGCCTCCGGGCGCGGGCTACGACTGGACCGGACTCGCCTACCAGGAGCGGCTGGCCGGCAAGCAGGCCTACTTCATCTTCGCGCTGTCGCTGACCCTCGTCTTCCTCGCCCTCGCGGGCCAGTATGAAAGCTGGACCGATCCCGCGGTGGTGATCCTGTCGGTGCCGATTGCGCTGGTCGGGATCGTCGCCGCGCTGGCGATCCGCGGTTTTCCGGCCGACCTCTACACGCAGATCGGCCTGGTCCTGATGATCGCGCTGGCGGCAAAGAACGCGATCCTGATCGTCGCGTTCGCCAAACAGCTTAGGGCCGGCGGAATGCCGGTGGCGGACGCGGCGGTCGAGGCCGCGCGCCGCCGCTTCCGACCGATCGTCATGACTTCGATCGCCTTCATCCTCGGCGTGGTACCGCTGCTGACGGCGACCGGCGCCGGCGCCGCCAGCCAGCAGGCACTCGGCACGGTCGTCTTCGGCGGCATGATCGCCTCGACCCTGCTCGCCATTCCGTTCGTGCCCGGCTTCTATGTCGTGATGGAGAACCTCGCCGAGCGCAGGCGGAAGCGGAGGAGCGTCGCCGGCGACGCCGGGCGCGCGCCGGCGCAGGCGTCGGACGCGCCCTAGGCGAGCGAGCGGCGGAGGCGGCCCCGACCCATGTCCAGGTTCTTCATCGACCGGCCCGTCCTCGCCAACGTCATCGCGCTGGTCACGCTCCTGCTGGGCGCGGTCTGCCTGTATGGTCTGCCCGTCGCCCAGTACCCGCAAATCGTCCCGCCGACGATCCAGGTGGCGACCAACTTCGCCGGCGCCAATGCCGAGACGGTGGCGCACACGATCGGTATTCCGCTCGAGCGCGCCATCAACGGCGTCGAAAACTCGATCTACCTGCAATCGACGAGCGGGAGCGACGGCAGCTACACCCTCACGGTCACCTTCTCCATCGGCACCGATCTCGATACGTCGCTGGCGCTGGTGCAGAACGCGGTGAACAGCGCCGTGCCCCAGTTGCCGCAGCCGGTGCGGGCGCAGGGGGTGACCGTGCGCAAGGTCAGCACCAACATCCTGCTGATCGAGAGCCTCTACTCGCAGGACGATCGCTTCGACGAGACCTTCCTCAGCAACTACGCG
>DPSD01000529.1:742-948 GCA_003538495.1 Accumulibacter sp. | reverse complement strand
GACCTTCCTCAGCAACTACGCGATCGTCAACCTGCTGGGCCCGCTGGCGCGCCTGCCCGGTGTCGGCCAGGTCCAAATCTTCGGCGGTGCGCCGTACAGCATGCGCGTCTGGCTCGACCCGGCGAAGCTGAAGGCCTACGGCCTGACCGCCATGCAGGTGCAGAAGGCAATCGAGCAGCAGAACGCGCAGGTTGTGGCGGGGGAGG
>DPSD01000529.1:0-430 GCA_003538495.1 Accumulibacter sp. | reverse complement strand
CGACCAGATCTTCCAGTTCACCCTGAACGCGCTGGGTCGACTGTCCGGCGCCGCGCAGTTCGAGGACATCGTCGTCAAGAGCGAGCCGCCGCCGATCCGGAGTTCGGGCGCTTCGACTGGCGCCCAGGTGATGCAGACCGCTTCCCTGGTGCGCCTGAAGGACGTGGCCAGGGTCGAGTTGAGCCAGCAGGCATTCACCGTATTCTCTAGCCTCAACGGAAAGAAGACCGCGCACGTGGCGGTGTTCGCGCTGCCGGGAGCCAACGCGCTCCAGGTGGCTGGCGAGGCGCGCGCTCTGATGGCCGAGATGAGCAAGGTCTTTCCGCCCGGCCTCGAGTACACCGCGCTCTACGACACGACCGTCTTCATCCGCCAGTCGATCAGCGCCGTCTACGAAACCCTGATCGAGGCGGGCGCGCTGGTGCTGCTG
>DPSD01000157.1 GCA_003538495.1 Accumulibacter sp. | reverse complement strand
ATTCCCCGTGCCGGCCAGATCGACTACTCGCGTACCGTCCGTCTCGACCTGAGCAGCATCGTTCCTTCGCTGGCCGGTCCGAAGCGGCCGCAGGACCGTATCGCGCTGCCCGAGATGGCCAGCAAGTTCAATCAACTGTTCAGCGCTGCCGAGGCTGACGACGGCTTCGCCCGTCCGGCTGACACGCTGACCCGGCGCTACCCGACCGAGCAAGCTGGCGTCGATCTCGGTCACGGTGATGTGTTGATCGCCGCGATCACCTCGTGCACCAACACCAGCAACCCGGCGGTGATGATCGCAGCCGGCTTGCTGGCCAGGAAAGCGGTCGCCAGAGGGCTGCGCGTGCAGCCGCATATCAAGACCTCGCTGGCTCCAGGGTCGCGGGTGGTGACCGATTACCTGGAGAAAGCCGGCTTGCTGGCGCCGCTCGCCGAGCTTGGCTTCGCGCTCGCGGGCTACGGCTGCACGACCTGCATCGGCAATGCCGGCGACCTCGACCCGGCGTTCAACAAGGCGATTACCGAGAATCAGCTGGTCGCCGCCGCGGTGCTGTCGGGCAACCGCAACTTCGAGGCGCGCATCCATCCGAACCTGCGCGCCAACTACCTGGCGTCGCCGCCGCTGGTGGTCGCCTTCGCCATCGCCGGCCGGGCAAACATCGATCTCAACAGCGAGCCACTGGGCCTGGGCAGCGACGGCCAGCCGGTCTATCTGCGCGAAGTCTGGCCAACGTCGGACGAAATAGACGCCGCGCTGCCGTTCGCTCTCGACCCGGAAACGTTTCGCCGCCGCTACGCCGACGTCACCGCCGACCAGGACCTGTGGAACGCCATTCAGGCGCGCACCGGCGTGCTCTACGACTGGCCGCCGTCGACCTATATCGCGCGTCCGCCGTTTTTCGAGCTGCCGGCGCAGCCTGCGGGCGACATCACCGGAGCGCGCGCACTGCTGCTGCTCGGCGACTCGGTGACCACCGACCACATCTCGCCGGCGGGTTCGTTCGCCGAGACGACGCCGGCGGGCAGCTGGCTCAGGGAGCAGGGCGTGCGACGTGCCGACTTCAACTCGTACGGCGCCCGCCGTGGTCATCACGAGGTGATGGTACGCGGCACTTTCGCCAACGTCCGGATCCGCAACCTGATGTTGCCGGCCGATGCGCAGGGGCGCCGACCCGAGGGTGGCTACACGCTGCTCGATGGCCAGCAGACGACCGTTTACGCCGCGGCGATGACCTATCTCGAACGCGGCACGCCGACCATCGTCGTCGCCGGCGAGGAATACGGCACGGGTTCGTCGCGTGATTGGGCGGCCAAGGGCACGCGCCTGCTCGGCGTGCGGGCGGTGATTGCGCGCAGCTACGAACGCATCCACCGTGCCAACCTGGTTGGCATGGGTGTGCTGCCGTTGCAGTTCATGGCCGACGATTCGGCGACTTCGCTGGATTTGCGCGGTGACGAAACCTTCGAGATCAGCGGCCTCGGCCCCGACCTGGCGCCGATGCACAACCTGACCCTGGTGATCGAGCGAGCCAATGGCGAACGCGTCGAACGTCCAGTGCTGTGCCGCATCGACACGCCGATCGAGATTCACTACTACTGGTCGGGTGGCATCCTGCCCTATGTGCTGGAGCAGTTGCTCGCTGAAGGCGGGGCGCGTCACTGAGCACGTGGGCGGTGGCTGCCCGGCTGGCCGTGGCCAGCCTCAGGCCTGTGGACCTGGCTCGCCTCCAGCTGCGCGGCTTACGCGTACCGCCAGCGGCTGTGATACATCGAGGTGTACGTCGCGTTGCGGGAACGGAATGGTGATCCCGGCGGCGGCCAGACGTTTTTCCATCGCGTAGCGCAGGTCGCTGTCGACCCGGCGTCCCATCAGGTTGGGTCCCAGCTCGACCCAGAAGACCAGCACCAGCAGCAGCGCATTGTCACCGAAGTCCTCGAAAAAGACCTCCGGCTGGGGGTCTTTCAAGACCTGCCCGTGATCGTCGGCGCAGCCGGTGATGATCTCGGCCGCGGCGTGCACCGGCGACCCGTAGGCAATGCCGATCCTGATCTCGCGGCGGATGCGAGCGTTCGAATAGGTCCAGTTGACGACCTGGTTTTCGAGGAAGCTGGAGTTGGGAATCAGCGCCTCGACGCCATCGAAGCCGCGCACCGTCGACGCGCGCAGGTCGACCTGCGTGACGTAGCCGGTGACGCCGTTCAGGGCGATGATGTCGCCAACCCGGATTTTGCGCTCGAAGAGGACGATGATGCCGCTGATCACGTTCTTGATGATCGTCTGGGTGCCGAAGCCGACGCCGATCGCCAGGGCGCCGCCCATGAAGGCGAAAACGGTTAGCGGGATTCGCGCCAGATTGAGGATGAAGACGACCAGCACCACCGCCAGGGCAATCATCGCCCAGCGACGAATGACGCTGGCGATCTGCTCTTCGACCCCGAAGCGTTCGACCATCAGCCGCTGCAGTCGCCCGGAGAGCACCGAGAACAGCCAGTAGCCGAAAACGAACAGGAAGATCGCGCCAACGCTCTTGCCGACGGTAACCCCGTAGGTAATGGTCACCGTCTTGCCGTCGACCACCGTCGAATCCTCGACGGCAAAGATCTCGAAGTCCCAGAGCCGCTTGAGCGCTTGCGCCACCTGCAGCGCGCCGAGTTTCCAGTTGTCTACCCTGCCGGTCTCCGGGTCGAATCCGAAATCGGTTAGCCAGCGCTTGAGCTGACTATCCAGCCGGCTGCCGGCGAATTCCACGCGCTGGTAAGCCTGCACGCGCTTCTTGAGGGTCTCCAGAATCGCCGACTCCCGAGCCTTGCTGTCGCCATCGAGCACGGCCTCGTCCAGCCGCTGCTCCTGTTGCCGGACATCGAGGCGCGCCGCTTCCTGCAGTTCACGGAACAGGTCCTTGCGGCTGGAGATGTCGCGCCTGGTCTGGCGAAGCGCCGTAATGACCGCCTGCCGGGTCGCTGTGTCGTCGGAGCTGAAAGCCACGAAGCGCTGCCCCCACGAGTCGCCGGCAACCTGGATCATTCCTTGCAGCCAGGTCAGCGTCATCAGCGTCAGGCGATCGGTTTCCATTTGTTCGTCAAGCAGCCGCAGGCGCTGTGCCCTGGCGCCGTTCGGGTCAGCGTCCTGTGGTAGCGCTGCCAGTCGTGCGCGCTCTGCTGCGCGTCGGCTGTTGTCGGCGACCATCCGATCGATTTCGCCGCTCACTTTGGTCAGCGTGCCGCGCAACCTGGCCTGCTGCTGCTCGAAGTCGTCCTTGCTGAGTCGTTGCGCGGGCAGCGCCCGGGCCAGCAGATCGTCCATTTCGCCGCTGAGTGGCTGCAGCTTCTTCTGTTTCAGATGGACGATGTCGAGCCCGAGGACGATGGTGCTCAGTTCCGCCTCGGTCTGTTGCCGGCGCAGCTCGGCGAGCTCGCGGCTGCGGCGGTTCTTGTCGATCTCGTCGCGTCCGCCGGCTCGCGCCAGGCGGTCTTCGGCCAGGCGGACGGCCTCGTCGGCCAGCCGTCGCGAAGCGACCAGCCCGGCCTGCTGGTCGACCAGCGCCCGTTCCGCCGCAGCCAGGCTTTTCAGTTGCGCCTTCAGGGAATCGTTCTCGTCGCGCAGCGCATCGGCACGCAAGGCAGAGTACGGCGGCGGGCCGGCCAACTCGGCCATCAGTACCTTCTGGTTCGCCGTTTCGAGGTCGGTGTTTTGCAGCATTGCCAGTTCATCAAGCAGTTTCAGACGCTCGCCGTAGAGCATCACCAGACGTTCGAGCAGCCGTTGGCGCGCTGTCGTCTGCAGATCTTCCGGATCCCTGCCCGCGTTCTTGAGCCGTTCCTCGTCCTGTTGGCGGCGAGCGTCGGCGAGCAGCTCTTCCGCCTGGGCGCGCGGGTCGGTAGATTTTCCGCTGGCGGCGACGTTGGTGGCCGGCGGCTTGAGCGCTTCGGATAGCTGTTTGGGTAGCTGCGCGTCAGCGAGCGGTGCGAAGGCGATCACGATCAGCGCGAGGAACACCTGCCGGAGGATCATCGAAGCAGACTCCCGACGGCGTGCCGGCTCGACGCGCTCTGGTGCCTGCCTCGAGTCGTCGCGAAAACCCGGCCAGATCCGGTCGGCAGCGGCGGGATCGGCGGCGCACGGCGGCAAAGGCAGGCGGAGAGGCGCGGATGGGTCCACATGAGTTTCCTTCAGGCGAGGGCGACAGTATCGAACCTGATGCTCCGGACGTCCACCGCGGATGCCAGCCCCCTTTGACGAGCGTGCGGAACATGCGTGTGGAACATCTCTGCCGACTTCAAGCGCATGTGCGTAGCAATAGCGTAGAAGATACGCTTGCCTTCCTTCGCTTGCCGGGCTAGGCTATCTGCGTAGTGATTTCGTAGGGGATTTCCATGGCTGCCAGACCACTTTCTCCCAGGGCCGTCCAGCGAGCCGCTGCCAAGCTGATCGACGACCTGGGTCGAATCGATCGAACACGGCTGGAGGCTCTGCTCGGCTTGCTCGCCGACGATGGCCGGATCTCACTTGCCGATGCGCTGCAGGCCTTGTTTCCGGATCAGGCAAGGGAAGCCGCGCTGACCGCTTTCCGCCAGTTCAGAAGCCGACTCCGGGAGATCGTGGCGGAACTCGGCGTCAGGTTCTCGCTGCAGGTGGACAGCCAGACCCGGGCAGCGCCCGAGGAGCGCTGGTGCTGGTTCGAGGGCGACGACGGCGCTGTCGAGGCGGCGACCCGGCTGGCGATGGAGGAAACGGGTAATGTCGAGCGGAGCGGCCAGTCGGCAATCGAGCTTACCGAGACTCGCGACGGCAAGCCGCTGATCCGCTATTTCGTTTCCTACGCGCACCAGGACAAGTCCGAGTCGGAAAAGCTTCTGCGGCAATTACAGAACCAGCTCGACATTGCCAAGGACTATGCCTTCGAGGCCTGGACCGATCGCAACATCCTTCCGGGGGAGGGGTGGCACGAGGAGATCCAGGGCGCCATTGCTCGTTGTCAGTTCGGCCTGCTACTGGTCTCGACTGCTTTTCTCGGCAGCAAGTACATCACAGCGCACGAGCTGCCGTCATTTGTTGCCGGCGAGCCGGGCACCGCTGACCCTGGCAAGCGAGCCATCCCGGTGGCGTTGAAACGCGTTCTGCTCGATGGCTCGATGGACCTCAAGGGTCTCGAGGGACGCCAGATTTTCCACGACAACGGCGGCCGGGCCTTTTCCGAGCGGACCACAGACAAGACGCGCGAGGATTTCGCCCGCGAGCTCTTCCAGAAGATCCTGGCAATGGTGGCCGGTCGCTTTACGCTACCGCCGAGCCCCACGGCTCCGCGCTCGCTGTCGCCCCGCGAGCGCGCGGAGAGCGCGCAGCGGCGCTACATCGACGAGGCCGTCGACTGGAGTTGCCATGTGCCGACGCAGGGATTCGCCAGCGCCATGCACAAGCTGGAAAGCGAGCCGGAAAAAACCGCCGCCGAAGTACAGCGCGCCGATGCCCTGGCCTTCCTCGACGACTGGGTCGGCAATCCGCAGGCGCAGCCGTACTGCGCGCTGCTCGGCGAACTGGGCATGGGCAAGACCACCACCTGCATGGCTTTCGCCCGCTCGCTGCTCGAGCGGCGCAAGCACGACCCGGCGGCGCCACTGCCGATCTACCTTGACCTGCGCCACCTTGGCGATCGCGCCAAAGGCGAGCCGGAGCTCAAGCAAATCCTCGAAAGCGTGCTCGTCAAGAGCTGGCGAGGCGGCCACGGCGAGCCAGACCTGACGGCTGACGAGGCGATCCGGCTGGTGCAGAGCGAAGGCGCGGTGGCGATCTTCGACGGCCTCGACGAGGTGCTGGTGCACCTGTCGGCTGCCGGGGGGCAGCGTTTCGTCCGCGAGGTCTTCCGGCTGCTGCCGCCTGTTACGCGGGCCGGGAAGGCTCAGGCGGGCGCAAATCCGGCGGTCAGGCCGGGCCGGCTGCTGATGGCGTGCCGGACGCACTTCTTCCGCACGCTGCGCGAGCAGAAGAATTTCTTCACGGCCGAGGACCGGGACGGCGTCCGCGCCGAGGACTACCGGGCTTTCGTCCTCCTGCCGTTCAGCGAGGAACAGATCCGCGGGTACCTCGCCCAGACGTTGCCGGATCAGGACCCCGGACGGGTTCTGGATCTGATTCGTGCGGTACACAACCTTTCCGAGATGGCAGAGCGGCCGTACACCTTGAACCTGATCTCTCGTCATATCCCCCAGATCGAGCGCTGGAAACTCGAAGGCCGCAGCGTTACCGGCGTGATGCTCTATCGGCATATGATGCTGTCGTGGCTGGAGCGCGACGACGGCAAACATCAGATCCTGCCGGATCACAAGCGCCGCCTGATGGAGTACCTGGCGGCTGAACTATGGCGGGCCGGGCGGCGGGTGTGGTCGGTGGGTGAACTCGAACAGTGGCTGATCGACTTCCTGGCTCGTCGTCCCGACATCGCAGCGCACTACGAAGGCAAGGACCGGGAACTGCTCAAGGAGGATCTGCGCACCGCGACCTTCCTGGTGCGCGAGGGTGAGGACAGCTTTCGCTTCGCGCACACCTC
Organism: Accumulibacter sp.; assembly: GCA_003538495.1. The sequence goes on along the minus strand of DPSD01000157.1, from coordinate 840 downwards.
GCTGCAGGAATTTTTCCTCGCGGGTTACCTGCTGGAAGCCTTGCTTCACGGCACACCGGAATCCTGGGCTTTGCCGATGCCCAGCCCGGAAACTCTCGATTTCCTCGGCCAGTTGCTGGTCGAGGATGCATCGGTGGCCGACAAGGCCCTGGCGACCCTGCGCGAACTGCGCGATACGCGGCGGCCGCAAGCCAGTGAGCTGGTGTTCTCGTACGCGCTGCTCGCACTGCGCAAGGGCTATCCAGCGCCGTCCACCGTCGGTTTTCGTCTTGACGGGGCTGATTTGCGGGACTGGGAGATTGGCGGGCGCGAAAGCGAGCCGCGGGTGAATCTGCGCGGCGCGTGCCTGCGCGGTGCGCGGCTGTCCGGCGCGGTGTTGTCCTGCCTCGATCTGGAAGGTGCCGATTTCAGTGGGGCCGACCTCTCCAGGGCGGTTTGGCTTTCGATCAGGGCTCCCAGAGTGAGCCTCGCCGGGACGCAACTGGCTGGCGCAGTTTTCCGCGAGTGCAATCTAACGCAGGCCGATTTCACCGCTAGCCGCTTGCACCGGACGAAGTTTCTTTTCTGTCATCTGCGCGCGGCAATGGGATTGACGGCCGAGCCTCCGGCCGCATTCCATGTGAGATGTGAACCGGCCGGCCCCGGCCTTGCTCCGGATCGCTCTGACAGCGTGCTGGCGATCCTCGATGGTCACCGGCAAAGCGCAAGCGACTGCGCCTGGTCGCCCGACGGGAGTCGCCTGGCGTCGGCGTCGTCGGACCGGACGCTGCGGCTGGGGGCGGAGGAGCGCGGGGGTGAGCTGCAGGGACAGCGCGGGCGGGGAGGGGGGGGGCGGCGGGG
>DPSD01000737.1:1052-4880 GCA_003538495.1 Accumulibacter sp. | reverse complement strand
GCCACCGTCCCTTCCTGGCCGATTGTACTCATTCGGTGTTCCGACCGAAAGCAGCCGTTCAGGCAGCCTTCGGAATGAGCGCAGCACCATGCCAGACGTTTGTCATGTAGAGGTACTTTGACGTGGCCAAGGCAGCCGACCAGTGCACGGTTCTCGACGCCGTGCGCGAGTCGACGGCCGTCCGCTATGGCCAGCGGCGCAAGGGCAGCAAGGTGGCCGTCAACTGAACGCCCTGCGGTTCGCCAAGGCTGGCGCCGGTCGGCGGCAGCCGGCGCGTACGCCTCGGAGCCTTTACGGCGACGGTTCGACGAGCCGTGCCGACTCCCGGAGGAATGACTTTGAGTCATTGTTGCTCACAGTTGATTGCCGGAGGAACAAAGCTCGGTCTTTGCGACTCTCTGCTGATTGTCGGAGTCATGAAGTTGAGTCCCGGGGAGTCACCGTCAAGCTTGGCAGGCAATGACGTTGAACGCTGGACATTCACCCTCGACGCTCTGCGTCATGATCTTGATTCATTGTGAGTCACTGTTGATGTTCGAAGCTATGAAGTCGAGGCACGAAGGCTTACGCCTGACGCGCTGAGCTTTGGCCGGTGCCATTCCAGCCCGGGTGAGAACGGCAGTTCGTGGCAAGCCGGTGCCCGGCTCATCTGCTTCCTCGTTGCCGACGACAAGCGCGACCGATACCGCTGGATCGTTGGCCGGGTGATGGAGCAGCCAGCCAATTGCACAGGATGGCCGATGATATGGGGGCGATACTGGGGTCCGGTCACGAAATCGTGGGGGGCTGTTTCCGTCTCGACGGCCCCGTCGTCACGATGACCGATGGTCGTCACGGAGTTGCCACACGGCACAGCAAGGCGAGCGTCAGCTCCAGAATCCCTATTGGCCGTCCGCGCATGGTGCGCCAATGACCACTCCGGCCGAGTTGCAGGCACAGGCAACCCGGCAGGTTTCAAAGTGCAGCGGTTACTGGATTGGCCGCCCTGCGGAGTCGATGACGGACTGCTGATGGCCGATCGTACGCATGGCGCCTCGCGCCTGAAAGCGTCCACACGAACGCTGCTGCAACGCCGCTCATGCCGGACCGCCGATCGCATCTCGTTCAATCCCGTGAGCCGAAACCTGACGACGCGCACCGATCTCTGGTCGCCCATCCCTGTCGCGCTTCGCTTGCCAGACGACGGTTTGCTGCGCGGTCCGCCCTCCGGGAACCCTGCTCCTGACGCTCTCGGGAATTGCCCCACTTCTGCTCGCAATTGCTCACAAGAGCGGACCCGCCTGGTCGTCGTGACTGATCGATTCCGCTGGCGAACTCATCCAGCCTCGCCCAGCCTCGCCGGATGGACACGAGCGCGCCATGGCAGCTAGTCCAGTATCAACATGCCGCCGAGCCCGAACATCGTGATGCTGATCAGCGAGTCGAGGACGCGCCACGAGAAGGGCTTCGCGAACAGAGGGGCCAGAAATCGAGCCCCGTAGCCGAGGGCAAAGAACCAGACAAAGCTCGCGCCTGCAGCTCCCGCGGCAAAGATCCATTTTCCTTCCTGCCTTTGGCTGGCCAGCGAGCCGAGAAGGATCACGGTATCCAGATATACATGCGGATTCAGAAAGGTGAAGCCGAGACAGGTCGCCAGGGCGACGCCAAGCGGCAGCCTGGTTCCGGCGTCAAGGATGAGTTGTTCGGGCGCCAGGGCACGCCGCGCCGAGGCCAGTCCGTAAAGGAGCAGGAACGCCGCACCGCCGTAGCGGGCGAGGTCGAGAAATGCTGGCTGGGCTTGAATCGCCGCACCCAGCCCGGCAACGCCGGCCACGATCAGCAGGGCGTCGGCGCTTGCGCAGACCAGCACAAGTGGCAGGATGTGTTCGCGCCGAACGCCCTGGCGGAGCACGTAGGAATTCTGCGCACCGATGGCGACGATGAGCACCGCACCGGAAAGGAAGCCGGCAATCAGGTCAGCTGGCATGATTTGCAGGTGAAGTTGGCAAGGCGGCCAGCTTATGATGCGCCGCCACGTGAATACAGTTAAACTTCTTAACTGCTCATTAGAGTTGCTAACTCATGCGAGTCGACAACGCTCAACTGGCTGCCTTCGCCGAAGCCATACGCGAAGGCAGTTTTGAATTGGCCGCGCGGAAGTTGAACGTGACTCCATCGGCGATCAGTCAGCGGATCAGGTTGCTGGAGGAGCGCATGGGGCAGGTTCTGATCCAGCGCTCCACACCCTGCCAGGTGACTGCCGCCGGCCGTCCTCTGCTACGCTACGCCGAAGAGCTTTCGCTGCTGGAAGCGGAGGTTTTCTCGGCGCTGGGCGTCGTCGATGCCGGCGCCACGTCCGTGGTGCGCATCCCGATGGTGATCAACGCCGATTCGCTGGATAGCTGGTTCCTTGAGGTGTTCGACGCTCTGGGCGCCAGTACGGCGACTACGCTTGACCTGCGGGTCGAGGATCAGGATCACTCGGTGGTGCTGTTGCGCGAAGGCACCGTGATGGCCGGGGTCAGTGCCAGTGCCAAGCCCATTCAGGGCTGCCGCGTCGAACCGCTCGGCGTGATGCGCTATCTGGCCCTGGCCTCGCCGTCCTACGTCGAGCGGCACTTCCTGGCCGGCGTCAATGCCGAGTCGCTGAACGCCGCCCCGATGTTGATGTTCAACAAGAAGGATGCCCTGCAGCAGGTTTTTCTGGGCCGGCTCACGGATGCCGCCATAAGGCCGCCGACGCACTACCTGCCCACCACCCGATCCTTTGGCGAAGCCGTGTTGCGCGGCATGGCGTGGGGAATGATCCCGGAACAACTGGCGGAAGGGCACCTGAAAACAGGGCAACTCGTCGAGTTGGCTCCGCAGCACTGGCTGGACGTTCCGCTGTTCTGGCATCGCTGGCGGATTGCTTCGGCGGCGCTGGACGCCTTGACCCGACTGGTGCATCGGGCGGCAAGCAAGGCGCTGCGCGCATCGCCAGGCGCTCCGGGGTCTCGTCCGAGCGAGTCGGTGGTGCCCGACGGGCGCTAGCTGGTCGATTTGAAGCGCCTGGCCCGCGCCTCCGCCAGCGCCGCGCTTCGCCACCCCGTGCGTCGGTGCGCGGACCTGCCATCCGGCGTCGTCGGCTTCAGATCAGGCGCCGACTGGCGAGTTCGTCCTTCAGCCAGGCGTAGCAGATTGGCGCGGCGACCAGTCCGGCCAGGCCGAAGGTGCTCTCCATGATCAGCATCGCGGTCAGCAGCTCCCAGGCCTTGGCCCTGATCTGGCTGCCGACGATGCGCGCGTTGAGGAAGTATTCGAGCTTGTGGATCAGCACCAGGAACGCCAGCGATGAGATCGCGACGCCGGGCGAGTGCGCCAGGCTGACGATGAAGATCACCGTATTCGAGATCAGGTTGCCGACCACCGGCAGCAGACCGGCGATGAAAGTGACGACGATCATGGTCTTGGTGAGCGGCAGGTGCACGCCCGCCAGCGGCAGCACGACGACCAAGTATAGCGCCGTGAACAAGGTATTCAGCGCCGATATGCGGACCTGCGCGAAGACGACCCGGCGGAACGCCTCGCCGAGGCGGAAGACCCTTTCGGCCAGCGCGCGCGCCAATGGCCCCAGGCTTTCCGAATCCCTGGCCTCGCGCAGCGAGGCCATCGCGCCGACGATCATGCCGATCAGCAGGTGCACCAGCAGGTGGGTGGTTTCCTTGCCGATCAATTGCAGATCGGTCGAATGCTCGCGCAGCCAGTGACTCGCGCGCTCGCGGATGGCTTCGCTGCCCCTCGGCAGAACCTCGGCGAGCCAGTCCGGCATGGTCTCGCGCGAGCTTTCGACGATCTCGGCCATTTTCG
>DPSD01000737.1:497-779 GCA_003538495.1 Accumulibacter sp. | reverse complement strand
CGACGATCTCGGCCATTTTCGCCAGCAGGGCCGCGAAACTGCCATGCTCGCTGCCCATGAAGGCCATCGTCGCGAATACCGCCGCGGTCACGACACCGGACACCAGCAGCGCCAGCAAGCCGACGGCGATCTCCCTGGCGCGGCTGCTCGACAGGTGTCGGGCAAAGAGCGGCGCCAGAATATGCACCAACTGGTAGACCAGCAGCCCGGCGATCAGCGCCGGCAACAGCCGCACCTTGATGATCGTCAGCATCGCCAGTACGGCCAGAATCCACGCCGCGT
>DPSD01000737.1:0-209 GCA_003538495.1 Accumulibacter sp. | reverse complement strand
ACGGCCAGAATCCACGCCGCGTATTCGCAGGCGCTGGCGCGGGGAAGATTATGGGTGGTGGTCATCGGGGTGGTCAGGTTCGGTGTTGGCCGCGGTTGGTCGGGACGAATCGCTCAGCCAGGCCAGCACGCCGCGGCCGGCGGCGTGGCCGCTGGCCAGGCAGGCCGTGAGCAGGTAACCGCCGGTCGGCGCTTCCCAGTCGAGCATTT
>DPSD01000739.1:6188-6340 GCA_003538495.1 Accumulibacter sp. | reverse complement strand
TCGCTGCTGGTACACGCCCTCGTGCTGTTCTTTCCCGAGAAGGAACTCCCACCCAGCCGCAGCGCGCCAACGCGTTTCACCGCCACGCTGTCGCCCATCCCCCAGCCGGCGGCCAGACCACTCGCGGCGCCGCCACCTTCCCCGCCGGCGCC
>DPSD01000739.1:0-5916 GCA_003538495.1 Accumulibacter sp. | reverse complement strand
CCCCCCCCGGCGCCACCCCCTTCCCCGCCGGCGCCGCCTCGCCGACCCAGGCAGGCGGCGCCCGTAGCGAAGGCTCCAGCCCGGCCGGCGGTCAAGTCGCCGCCGCGTCCGCGCGTGATGACCGCGCCAAAATCCCCGGCGCAGCGTGTCCCCGACGCACCGCGGTGGTCCGCTGCCGCGAAGGAGGACATGAACCGTTTCCTCGACGAGTTGGCCAGCGAGGCCAAGGCCGAAGCCCGGCCCAGCCTGGCGCAGCGCTCGCTGGCGATGGCCAGGGAACAGAGCCGGCAACAGGTTCGACAGGACATGGAAGGCACGGCGATGCTCGAACGCCGACCGAACACACCGCCGCCGGAACCGTTCAGCCTCGACTTCTACGTGGACGGCGTCGTCAAGCGACTCAACCGCAGCGCCGCTTTCGTCCGCAACGACCCCAGAAGCAAGGGCGTGCATCTGGCCTCGGTGCACTTCCGGATCAATCCCGACGGCAGCCTGAAGTCATTCAAGGTGCTCAACGCTGGCGACCAGCAGGAGGAAATCGCCTTCATCAAGTCCGTCGTCGAGCGCGCCATCCCCTTCGCCGCATTCCCGCCGGACATCGCCCGCGCCGCGCGCTCGCTGGGCGTCACGATCTGCATCGCGCCAGGCGCCGGAGGCGGTTTCGGATTCTCCCGGATGGCCGACGACCGGCCCTGCTGATCGGCGGTGGCACGTTGCCGAGTCGCCTGCCGCGGTCAGCGGCGTTGCCCGGACCCGGCCCAGCCGGGAAACCATACCCACCGCTGAGCTACGTTTGCGGGCCAACACGGACGCGCTCCTGACGGCCGCCGGATGATTTTTCATCAGGAGACACTGACCGCACCGTGTGCGGTGCAAAGCCTTTACGCAAGCCCTTGCCCTCTCAACCCTCCACGACTTCGCGCCTTACCGCGCTAGCTGCCCGTGCTCGCATGCGGCCAACAGCCCTCTGGCGGCGCGCTCGCAGAGGTCGAGCACCCGCTCGAACCCCGACTCGGCGCCGTAATACGGATCGGGGACCTCGGAAATGCCGAGTTCCGGGGCATAGTCGAGAAACAGTCCGAGCTTGGCGCGGCGCTCCTCGGGGCACAGCCGTTGCAGGATCGCCAGATTGGTCTCGTCCAGCGCCAGGATGCGGTCGAAGCGATCGAAGTCGGCTTCGATGAGCCGCCGCGCGCGGATCTTCGAGAGATCGTAGCCGTGCCGGGCGCCTACCCGCAGCGCCCGCGCATCGGGCGGCTCGCCGGCATGGTAGTGGCCGTGCGTTCCCGCCGAGGCGGTTTCCAGCAATCCGGCCAGACCCTCGCGCTGCGCCATGCTGCGGGTCACGGCCTCGGCCATCGGCGAGCGACAGATGTTGCCCATGCACACGAAGAGGATCCGGTAGCGTGGCGTCGTGGCTGCGGTGCTCATCATCGGGCTGTCCGGTGCCGATCAGTCAGACCTTCGGGCGCCGCAGGCCCGGCGGTTCGCGCCGGGCCGATGGCGGCGAACGCATCGCGGCCGCTACTCGGCGGCACCGGCGCCCCCCTCCGGAAACAGCTCCTCGACGAAGCCGAAGCGGCTGAAATCCCTGATCCGCATCGGATAGAGAATGCCGTCGAGGTGGTCGCACTCGTGCTGCACGACGCGTGCATGAAAACCGGTGACGACGCGGTCGATCGGCCGCCCGAAGGCGTCGAAGCCGGTGTAGCGCAGATTCTGCCAGCGCGGCACCCAGCCACGCAGGCCGGGCACCGAAAGGCAGCCTTCCCAGCCCTCCTCGATCTCGGTCGACAGCGGCGTCAGGAGCGGGTTGATCAATACCGTCCACGGCACCTGCTCGACGTCGGGATAGCGCGGGTTGGCATCGACTCCGAAGATCACCAGCCGCAGATCGACGCCGATCTGCGGCGCGGCCAGACCGGCGCCATCCAGGTGACGCATGGTTTCGATCATGTCGGCCAGCAGCGCGTGCAGTTCGGGTGTCGCGAAACGCTCGACCGGCCGGGCCTGCTGCCACAGCCGCGGGTCGCCCATTCGGAGGACTGGTCTAATCATCGTCGCCGAGCATCCTTTCGATAATTGCCCGCACCTGCTGCATCGACGCCGCCAGGACGGCGTGAATCGCCTCGATGCTGATGGCCTGACCGCCGACAGCGCGGCCGGCCGCGTGGTTGGCGACGACGTTGAGCGCCGCGTAAGGGATGCCAAGTTCGCGCGCCAGGGCCGCCTCTGGCATCCCGGTCATGCCGACCACGTCGGCGCCGTCGCCTTCGAGGCGGTTGATCTCGGCGGCGGTTTCGAGGCGCGGCCCTTGCGTGGCGGCGTACACCGCCGAGTCGCTGACGGTCACGCCGATCGCCAGCGCCGCGGCGAGCAGCCTGCCGCGCAAGGCGTGATCGTAGGGTTCGGTGAAGTCGATGTGCGTGACCGCGCTCTGCGGCCATTCGTGAAAAGTCGCTGCGCGGCCCCAGGTGTAGTCGATGATCTGGTGCGGGATGACCAGGTCGCCCGGTTTGAGGTCCGGACGAATGCCGCCCACCGCGGCGACGGCGACAATGCCGGCCGGCGCACTCTGCGACAGGGCCCAGAGGTTCGCCCGATAATTGACCTGGTGCGGCGGGATGCCGTGCTCGTCGCCGTGGCGCGCCAGAAAGACCAGCGGCCGGCCGCCCATCCGCCCGAAGCTCAGCGCCGCCGACGGTTCGCCCCACGGCGTCTGCAGCGCCTGGCGATGCGAGACCTCGAGCGTCGCCAGACTGGTCAGGCCACTGCCGCCGATGATCGCCAGCATCTCAGTCTTCTTGCATGGCATGGATTGCCGGCATCTCAATCTTCCCGCATGGCGTAGATCGCCGGCAGGTTTCGCCAGGCGCCGCGAACGTCCATGCCGTAGCCGAAAACGAAGCGATCGGGGACGGTCAGGGCGACGAAATCGGCGCGCACCGGCTTCTCGCGGCCGTTCAGCTTGTCGGCCAGAACCGCCGTCCAGCAAGTCCTGGCGCCCAGTTGCACGACACGCTCGCGAATCGCCGCCAGCGTCACGCCTTCGTCGAGGATGTCGTCGACCACCAGAACCGTGCGTCCGGCCAGCGGCAGCGATGGCTCGACTCGCCACGACAGATCGCTGCCGGCGGTCGCCTGTCCGTAGCGGCCGACCTGCAGGTAGTCGAACTCGAGCGGAAAATTGAGCTGGGTCAGCAGCTGGCCGGCGAACGGGACGCCGCCGTTCATCACGCAGAGCACGACTGGACGGCTGTCGCGCAGCGTCTCGGTAATCCGGCGCGCGACGCGGCTGATCGCGACGGCGACCGTCTCGGCCGAGTGAAGCAGATCGGCCGCCGCCAGGATACAGGTCGCCTGCTGCCCGTCGATCATCGCGCCGGCTGCTCCCGGGTGGCGTCGAGCAAGGCCAGCAACCGCCCCTGGTCAATGACTTCAACGCCCAGCTGCCGCGCTTTTTCGAGCTTGCTGCCGGCCTCGGCGCCAGCGACGACGTAATCGGTCTTCTTCGACACCGAGGCGCTGAGCTTGCCGCCCGCGGCGATGATCATCTGCCCGGCCGCCTCGCGGGTCAGCGACGGCAGCGTCCCGGTGAGCACGACAACCTTGCCGGCAAGGACGCCGTCGGCGGGCGCGGCAGCATCGGATTCCTGCGGCACGACGCCGCCGGGAGCGCACAGTTGCGCGATCACTTCAAGGTTGTGCGGCTCGGAAAAGAACTGGCGAATGCACTGCGCGACGGTCGGGCCGACGTCTGGCACCTGCATCAACTGCGCTTCATCGGCTGCCAGCAGGCGATCCAGGCTGCCGAACTGGCGCGCCAGCTCGCGGGCCGTCGCCTCGCCGACGTTGCGGATCCCCAGCGCGTAAATGAAGCGTGCCAGCGTCGGCCGCTTGCTCTTCTCGATCACCGCCAGCAAGTTGTTCGCCGACTTGTCGGCCATCCGTTCCAGGTTGGCCAGCGCCAGCAGGCCCAGCCGGTAGAGGTCGGCCGGCGTGCGCACGATGTCGTGGTCCACCAGCTGCTCGACGAGTCGGTCGCCCAGCCCTTCGATGTCCATCGCGCGCCGCGAGGCAAAGTGCAGCAGCGCCTGCTTGCGTTGCGCCGGGCAGAACAGACCACCGCTGCACCGCGCGACTGCCGCCGCGCCCTTCTCGTCGACGCTGCGGACGACGCTGGAGGCACACACCGGGCAGCTCTGCGGCATCACGAACGCGCGCGCTGTGGCGGGTCGCTGGTCGAGCAGCACGCGAACGACTTCCGGAATCACGTCGCCGGCGCGGCGAACAACCACCACGTCGCCGATGCGCACGTCCTTGCGGCGAATCTCGTCCTCGTTGTGCAAGGTGGCGCTGGTCACCGTGACGCCACCGACGAAGACCGGCTGCAGCCTCGCCACCGGCGTCAGCGCGCCGGTCCGGCCGACCTGGATCGAGATCTCGAGCAGTTCGGTGACCGCCTCCTCGGCCGGGAACTTGTGGGCGATGGCAAAGCGCGGCGCGCGTGAAACGAAACCGAGGCGCGCCTGCGCCGCCAGGTCGTCGACCTTGTACACCACGCCGTCGATGTCGTACGGCAAGGACGCGCGACGGCCGCCGATCTCCTGGTAATAGGCCAGCAATCCGGCCAGGCCACTCACCCGCCGCCGCTCGCCGGCAACCGGCAGACCCCACCCGGCGAGCCGGTCGAGCCAGGCCGAATGACTGCTTGGCCAGCCGGCGCCGTCGATGGCACCCAGGCCATAGGCGAAGAAACGCAGCGGCCTCGTCGCCGTGATCCGCGGGTCAAGCTGGCGCAGGGCGCCGGCGGCGGCGTTGCGCGGGTTGACGAACTCCTTCTCGCCCTTCTCGCGCTGCCGCTCGTTCAAACGCGCGAAGTCGCTGCGCCAGATCAGAACCTCGCCTCGCACCTCGATCAGAGCTGGCCAGCCGCTGCCGCGCAGGCGCAGGGGAACGCTGCGCAGCGTCCGCAGGTTGGCGGTCACGTCCTCACCGGTATTGCCGTCGCCGCGCGTCGCGCCACGGCGGAGAACGCCCATTTCGTACGTCAGGCTGACCGCCAGACCGTCGAACTTGGGCTCGGCCGAATACGCGATCTCGCCTTCGGCGGCCAGTCCCTCGCGGACGCGGTGGTCGAAAGCGGCGACCTCGTCGTCGGCAAAGGCATTGCTCAGCGACAGCATCGGCGTCGCGTGCGCCACCGGCGCAAACTGCGGCAGCGGCGCGCCGCCGACCCGCTGCGTCGGCGAATCGGCACGCAGCCGCTCCGGATGCTCGGCTTCCAGCGCCTGCAGCTCGGCGAACAGCCGATCGTATTCGGCATCGCTGATCTGCGGCGCGTCGAGGACGTAGTACTGGTAGTTGTGCTGCTCGATCAGCTCACGCAAGCTGTCGAGACGATCACCGCTGCTCATTTGCCGAGCCCGGTGATCAGGAGAACAGGCGCTGCGCCAGGGCGCTACCGGCCGGCAGCTGCTGGACCGTCATCGCCGCCTGGAACTGCGCGACCTGCCGGCGGATCGGCTCGATCGCCGCCTCCGACAGCGGCCGCCGATTGTCGTCGACCAGCGCACCGTTCAACGCCTCGGCAAAACGGCGCGCCTGATCGACCATCTGCGTCAACACCCGGTCGCCACTGGCGACCCGCGGCACGTCGAGCAGGAAGGTCACGCCATGCGTGCTCAGGGTCTTGATCGACTCGGCGGCGAAGCCACTGGTTTCCTGGTTGACCAGCATGTAGAGCACATTGCCGGCGTCATCGCAACGAACAAAGCGCCCGGCCGCGTCGATCACCATGCCGGTCGATTCGGCGAGCGCACGCAGCTTGGTGCCCGGAAAGACCTGCCCCTGGCTGATCACATTGACGCCGATCTGGATGTCGACGCCGGCGCAGAACTCGTCGAGCTGCGCCGC
>DPSD01000073.1 GCA_003538495.1 Accumulibacter sp. | reverse complement strand
GGCTTTTCGATCGTCTCGCGCGCCAGTTTCGAGAAGGAGCGTCAGCTCGGGACGCTGGTCGGCGTGCCGCTGCGGCCAGCGCTGAAGCGGACGCTGTCGCTGGTCTATCCCAAGGAGCGTTTCCGTTCGCAGGTCGTCCTCAGTTTCGTCGAATTCGCCCGCAGCAAGCTGAAGGAGCTGTCGAGCTGATGCCGCGTCCGATCGAGGCGCACATCAAGCTTGCCGCGCTACGTCACAATTACCTGCTCGCCCGCAGGCACGCCGCCCGCCACAACAGCGCAGCAAANNTGAAGGGCGTGGTGGCGACCGGGCTGGGCTTCTCGATCGTCTCGCGGGCAAGTTTCGACAAGGAGCGGCAGTTGGGCACGCTGGTCGCCGTTCCCTTGCGGCCTGCTCTGACCCGCAGTCTGTCTTTGGTCTATCCGAAGGAACGCTTCCGTTCGCAGGTGGTGCTGAGCTTTGTCGAATTTGCCAGGAACAAGCTCAAGGAGCTTTCTGCCTGATGCCGCGCCCGATCGAGGCGCGCATCGACCTCACGGCGCTGCGTCACAACTATCTTGTCGCCAGGGAATACGCGTCTCGTCAGCACCGCGAGGCGAAGGCCTGGGCAGTGGTCAAGGCCAACGCCTACGGGCATGGTCTGCTCCGTGCTGCGGCGGCGCTGGGCGACGTCGCCGACGGATTTGCCCTGCTCGACCTCGACGAGGCGGTCCGCCTGCGCGAGGCGGGCATCCGGCAGCCGATTCTCCTGCTCGAGGGCTTCTTCGAGGCCGCCGACCTGAGCGTCTGCGCCGCCTACCAGCTGACCGCCGTCGTTCATTGCCTGGAGCAGCTACAGATGCTGCGGCTGGCGCCACCGCCGATTTGCCTGCCGATCTATCTGAAGCTGAACACCGGCATGAATCGGCTCGGCCTGCGCGCCGAGCAGCTGCCGGCCGTTAGGCGCGAGCTGGCGGCGTCGCCGGCGGTCGGCGCAGTGACCTTGATGACCCACTTCGCCGAAGCCGATGGTGACGGCGGCGAGCGCTGCATCGCCTGGCAGCTTGAACGCTTCACGGCGATGACCGCCGGCTGGACAGACGCCGAGCGCTTGCCGGTGTCGCTGGCCAACTCGGCGGCGATCCTGCGCTATCCGCAAACCGCCCACGACTGGGTGCGGCCAGGGATCATGCTCTATGGTGGCAGTCCATTTGCCGATCAGGATGCCGCCAGCCTTGGCCTGCTGCCGGTGATGACCTTGCGCAGCCGGATCCTGGCGGTGCAGGAAATTGGCGTCGGCGAGCGCGTCGGCTACGGCGGTACCTTTGTCGCGCAGCGGCCGACGCGGGTCGGCGTCGTCGCCTGCGGCTATGCCGACGGCTACCCACGGCACGCGCCCGGCGGGACGCCGATCCTCGTGGCTGGCCGCCGGACGCAGACCCTGGGGCGGGTGTCGATGGACATGCTGGCCTGCGATCTCAGCGACCTGCCAGAGGCTGGCGTGAACAGTCCGGTGGTGCTGTGGGGCGAGGGGCTGCCGGCCGACGAGGTGGCGACCGCAGCGGGGACCATCAGTTACGAGCTGTTCTGCGCGCTGGCCCGGCGTGTGCCGGTTGTCGAAGGCTGATCATGGCCAGGGCCGGCGACCGGCAGAAGACCATTTTCTCCTGTACCGAGTGCGGCGCCAGCGCCGCCAAGTGGCAGGGACAGTGTCCCGGCTGCGGGGTCTGGAATACCCTCGTCGAGACCGTCGCCGAAGCGGCGACGACCAGTCAGCAGCGACGTTTCGCGGCGCTGAGCGGCACTTCCGCGGTGCAGACGCTCAGCGAGATCGAGGCCCGCGAGGAAGACCGCCTGCCGACCGGTATCGGCGAGTTCGATCGGGCGCTCGGTGGTGGACTGGTCGCCGGCGGAGTGGTGCTGATTGGTGGCGACCCGGGAATCGGCAAGAGCACGCTGCTGCTGCAGGCGCTGGCCGAGATGTCGGCGGCGCGAAACGTGCTCTACGTCAGCGGCGAAGAATCGGGCCAGCAGATCGCCATGCGCGCCCGGCGCCTGTCGCTGGAGACGCGGGCGCTGCGCTTGCTCGCCGAGATCAACCTGGAAAAAATCCTGGCCACGCTGCAATCGGTACAGCCGCAGGTGGCGGTGATCGACTCGATCCAGACCCTGTGGTCGGATCAACTCAACTCGGCACCGGGATCGGTCGCCCAGGTACGCGAATGCGCCGCGCAACTGACGCGCCTCGCCAAACAGACGGGAATCACCGTGATTCTGGTCGGCCACGTGACCAAGGAGGGTGCACTGGCCGGGCCGCGGGTGCTCGAACACATCGTCGACACGGTGCTCTACTTCGAGGGCGATACGCACTCCAGCTTTCGCCTGATCCGCGCGGTCAAGAACCGCTACGGCGCGGTCAACGAGATCGGCGTCTTCGCGATGACCGACCGCGGCCTGAAGGGCGTCAGCAACCCCTCGGCGATCTTTCTGTCGCAGCACGGCTACGACGTTCCGGGTTCCTGCGTGCTGGTCACCCAGGAAGGCACCCGGCCGCTGCTGGTCGAAGTGCAGGCGCTGGTCGATCAGGCGCACGGCAACCCGCGACGGCTGACGGTCGGTCTCGACGCCCAGCGTCTGGCGATGCTGCTGGCCGTTCTGCACCGCCATGCAGGCATCGTTTGCTTCGATCAGGACGTTTTCGTGAATGCCGTCGGCGGCGTCAAGATCAGTGAGCCGGCAGCTGACCTCGCGGTTTCACTGGCGATCGTTTCATCTCTTAAAAACAAGGCGTTGCCGGAGAAACTTATCGTATTCGGTGAGGTAGGTCTGGCGGGCGAGATACGGCCGGCGCCGCGTGGGCAGGAACGCCTCCGGGAAGCCGCCAAACTCGGGTTTACGCGCGCCATGATCCCCGAAGCCAACCAACCCAGGCAGGCCATCGCCGGCATCGAGGTGATCCCGGTGCGGCGGGTCGAAGAAGCCGTACAAGGTCTCCGCGATCTCGAATGAATGGCGCCGAGCGGGCGGCAGGGTCTCGGGGTGAGGCGCACGGTTGAAGGCCGAAGGTGTAACCGGCGGCACCACGGACCGGTCAGGGTGGCTGGCTGTGGGAATTCTTCTCGGGCAGCGCCGATCCCCTGAACGACCCGTGGTCGGCCGACAGAGCGATGAACACGCGGTTGCGTCCCTGCTTCTTGGCCTCGTACAGCGCTTCATCGGCTCGCTTGAGGGAGGTCGCCAGCGAGCCGCGGGAGGCGTCGGCCAATCCCAGGCTCAGGGTGACCGGCAGGCAGACGTCGTCACTCAACTGCAGCGGGTTCTTGGCCACGCGATGGCGCAGGCGCTCCGCCAGGCGATGCGCTTCGGCCAGGCTCGTTTCTGAAAAGAGGAAGGCGAATTCCTCGCCGCCGTAACGACACGCACAGTCAGACTGCCGCAAGGTCTTCGTCAGCAGTTCGGCGATCGACGTCAGCACCAGGTCGCCGACCGCGTGTCCATAGCTGTCGTTGATCTGCTTGAAGAAATCCAGGTCGGCCATGGCGACGCAAAGCGGTCGATCGTAACGCTGCGCACGCTTGATTTCTTCCTCGGCAAGCGCCATGAAATGTCGGCGGTTGAACATCCCGGTCAGGTCGTCGGTAGTCGCCAGAAGCACCAGTTGCTGGCGCGCCGTCTCGTTCTCGTGCATCACCTCGCGCAACTGGCCGATCGCCCCCTCGACCGCGCCGATCTCCCGCATCGCAGCCGGCGCGAACGGTTTGACCGGGGCGCCAGCACGTAGCGCCGACAGCGCCTCGTCCATCATTTGTAAAGGGCGGATCAGATGGCGATGGATCAGGAACAGGACCAGGCCGGCAAAAGCCGCGACCAGCGCGAGGACGACCGCCAGTTTGACACGACTTTGCACCATGATCGCCGACATCTGGCGCAAGTCGTCGGTCGCCAGGTTGACTCCCTCGATCGACACGTCGTCGGCCAATAGGCTCAAGCGACTCGATAGCGCGGTCCAGGCGGCGTAGCTCTCCTCGCTCATTTCCTCGCGTGCGGCGCGGGCAAGAAAACGCTCGACTTCACGGGCCAGTTCGGCGGCTCGGGGGTCGGCCATCAGGGCTGGATGGCTGGCCAGCAGGCTGATGATGAACAAGGCCTGCTGACGTGCGACCGGTGTCGGACCTGAAAGAACGCGCTCTCCTTCGAGGCGCAGTTGTTCGACGTTGCGGGCCAGACGAAAGTGTTCGAGGGTACTCGGGACGGTCTTGTCGAGCAGCCGCTGCGATCCCTCGAGGACCAGGCGCTGGTCGACCGCCAGAAAGAACAGTAGCGCCAGAAAGATGCAGCCAAAGACGCCAGCGATCAACGCGAAGGCCGTGCCGGCAGGCCATCCATCGCGGGTCGCGCGTTCAAGAAAGGAGCGTTGCGCCATGCTCAGTAGAAATCAAACGGGAAACGTTGGCGCCAGAGTCGCTGATAGCTGCCATCGCGGCGCATCTCGGCAAGCGCTTTATTGACCGCTCGGCGGAGCTTCTCGTCGTCTCGCGGGAGGGCGATGTGCACGCTGCCGCCGAGGTCGTGATCGACCAGTGCGGGGCCGACGAAGGTCGGCGTATTGCTCGCCGCCGGGTCGAGCGCAAGGTACGCGCCCAACACCGTCAGCAAGGCGAAGTCGGCCTGCTCCTGGCGTAACGCTGCGAGGCAATCGCGCATGGTCGCCGCGCCAAGCACTTCCAGTCCTTGCGCTCTGGCCAGGCGCTGCAGGTAGGCGTGCTGCTGGGAACTGGTGATGCTTACTACGCGGGCGTTGCGCAGGGTCTGCACAGTGATCTCGCCGGCGGGCGACGGAGCGAAGCGGGCAGCAACCGGGGCGAAAGCCAGCAAGCGGCTCGACGAACGCCACAGGCTGTCGCTGAAGGCGACGCGTGCTTCGCGCTCGGGTGTGCGCAGATAGCTCCCGAAACCCAGCTGGAAACGCTTGCTCTCGATACCGGGGATGATTTCGGCGAAATCCGGGTACCAGAAAACGCATCGAGCAGCCATGCGGCGGCACGCCTCGCGCGCCAGCGCGAGGTTGAAATCGGCCAGCAAGGTTTCCCGGCTCGATCTTGCGGGCGCCTCTGCGGGCAGCTTGTGCTGACCGGAGCGTGCGATTGCCACCTGCAATTCCAGCGCCACAACGCTCGCCGGCCAGAGCAGGGCGGCGCAGCGGAGGGCGTTCATCGTCCGTCGCATGTCACTGCAGGCGGAACGGAAGATATTCGCTATTCAAACGGTCGAAGCGGCCGTCGCGCTTGATCCGGTCGAAGGCCTCGTTGATCTGCTCGCGCAATTCCGGTCTTGCCGGATTGACGGCGAAGCAGACGTCGCCACTCAATTCGGCCTGGTGCATGATGGTGGTTACCAGACCGAGCGGCTGTATGGCGCTGTCCTGGCGCAAGGTCAGCGCGGTGGCCATCGGAATCAAGACCGCGTCGACCTTGTCCGCAGCCAGCAACGCTGGCAGCTCGGAGTGATGCCGAACCATCGTCGTCTTCCAGCCCTGCGCCATCGCGTAACGCCATTGGGCGCTGCCGGCGACAGCCGCGACACGTAGCGATGCCGCGCCAGGCTCGACGCCGGGTTTGGCAAACCAGACACTGCTGGAACGGTAGTAGGGTTGCGAAAACAACACCTTGGCCCGACGTTCCGCGGTATCCAGCAAACTGACCGCCGCGAAGTCGAATTCTCCCGCTGCCACGGCCGGAATCACGCGTTGCAGCGGCACCACGGTCAACCTGCAGCGAAGCTCCATCGCCTCGCACAAGGCATGCGCTATGCCGACGTTGAACCCGGCCGGACGGCCCGCTGCGTCGGTGTAGGACATTGGCGGAGAATTGCTCAGCACGGCGACGCGCAGCACACCATCGGCCGCCAGCGCCGGAGCGCCTGTCGCGAGCGCCAGCAACGCCGACCACCAGGCTTGAGCAGCTCGACGACGCCAGCCGAACACAATACACGCTCCGTTAGCATAGCTATCACGCAGTGTAACAGCTTCGCCCGGCCGCAAGGGCCATGGCTTTTCGCTTGTGCGGTAAGCCTTTAACCCTGTACCTTTGCGCAATGAGCCCGTGGTCCCTGTGGTCCTTTTCCTGGCGGATGTTGCGCCGCGATGCGCGCGGTGGTGAGTTGCGCTTGCTGGCAGCGGCATTGGTGGTGGCGGTGGCGGCGCTGACGGCGGTCGGCTTTTTCACCGACCGGGTGCGGCAGGCGCTGGAACGGGAGTCGCACCAACTGCTCGGCGCCGACCTCTTGCTGGTGGCCGATCATCCGTGGCCGGCGGCGCTTGCCGAAGAGGCGCGCGCAGGTGGCCTGCGGGTCGTTGAAACGCGCACCTTCCCGAGTATGGTGAGCCGCTCCGAGGGCGGCGAGTCGCAGGCCCAGTTGGCCGAGATCAAGGCGGTCAGTGCCGGCTATCCATTGCGTGGTTCCTTGCGCATCGCGTCGGCGTTGAACGTTCCCGACCAGCCGGCCGACGGTGTTCCGCCGGCAGGCACGATCTGGATCGACGAGCGTCTTGCCGGGGCGCTGGGCGCTCGCGTCGGCGACTCGATCGCCGTCGGGCAAGCTTCGTTGCGCGTCGCTGCCGTGCTCACCCTGGAGCCCGACCGCGGCATCAATTTCTTCAGCGTTGCACCGCGCTTGCTGATGAATCTCGACGATCTGCCGGCAACGGCCTTGTTGCAGGTCGGCAGCCGGGTCGGCTATCGCCTGCTGCTGGCCGGTGATTCGCAGCTGGTCGAACGCTTCCAGCGTGGCCTCGAGCCGCGGCTGGCGCGTGGCGAGCGAATCGAAGACCCGCAGAACGGGCGGCCCGAGATCCGCAGCGCGCTCGACCGCGCGCAGAAGTTTCTCGGCCTCTCGGCGTTGCTGACGGTGGTCATGGCGGCGGTGGCGGGGGCGCTCGCTGCACGGCGCTATGGGCAGCGACATCTCGACCCCTGCGCCGTGATGCGCTGCCTGGGAGCGACCCAGGGGACGCTGCTGCGCCTCTATCTGGGCCAGTTCGCCGCACTGGGGGCACTCGCCGCAGCGGTCGGTTGCGTGCTCGGCTACCTGGCCCACTTCGCCCTGCACGCGTGGCTGGCGCAGTTGTTGGCGACGCCCTTGCCACCGCCGGGCCTGCTGCCGCTGGTGCAGGGCGTGGCGGTCGGCATCCTGCTGCTTTTCGGTTTTGCCGTGCCGCCCTTGCTGCAACTCAAGAAGGTGCCGACCTTGCGGGTCCTGCGCGGCGAGTTGGGCAGTCCGCGGCCCGGTCTGCTCGGCGGCTACCTGCTCGGCTTCCTCGCGCTGGCCGGCCTGATGTTCTGGGTCGCCGGCGACCTGACGCTCGGTGCCTGGGTGGTGCTTGGCTTCAGTGGCGCACTGCTGGTCTTTGCGCTCATTGCCCGCTTGGCGATCAGGCTGGCCGCAGCGGCGCGCGGCGGACGCTCCACCGCCGGCCGGGCGGGTGGCATAGGATGGCGCTACGGGCTGGCCAGTCTTGAGCGGCGGGCGACCGCCAGTGTCGTCCAGATCGTCGCCCTGTCGCTGGCTTTCATGGCGTTAATGTTGCTGACCGTGAC
>DPSD01000128.1 GCA_003538495.1 Accumulibacter sp. | reverse complement strand
CAACGATCCGGACGACGCCAAGACCCTGTCCGAAGTCGCCGGCACCAAGATCGACGAGGCCTTCATCGGCAGCTGCATGACCAACATCGGCCACTTCCGTGCCGCCGGCAAGGTCCTCGAAGGCAAGACCGACATCCCGACCCGCCTGTGGGTTGCGCCGCCGACCAAGATGGACGCCGCGATCCTCAACGAGGAAGGCTACTACGCCATCCTCGGCAAGTCCGGCGCGCGCATGGAAATGCCCGGCTGCTCGCTGTGCATGGGTAACCAGGCGCAGATCAGGAAGGGCAGCACCGCGATGTCGACCTCGACGCGCAACTTCCCGAACCGTCTCGGCATCGACACCTTCGTTTATCTCGGTTCGGCCGAACTGGCGTCGATCTGCGCGCTGATGGGCAGGATCCCGACCGTCGCCGAGTACCTGGAACAGGTCAAGGTGGTGAACGCCAAGGCCGCCGATGTCTATCGCTACATGAACTTCGACAAGATCAAGGAGTTCTCGGACGTGGCCGATACGGTAACGGTGTAAGCTGCCAGCGGCTTGGCGACCCAGCAAACGGCGCCCTGCGGGGGGCCGTTTGTATTTGGTCGGTCCTGTCCGGGTTGCCGTTTTGGCATGCAGTTGTTCGCACAGCTCTTTGCTCAGGATACACACAGCCGCTACCGATCCGGTAGCGCCTTGCGCGCCTTCTCGCTCGCGTCGCCGGCAAGCCGACCGCACGGTGCTCTACTGCCTCGTGCTGGCGCATCCTGCCATCCGGTCGATGAAACTCCGAAGCCAGGCCCGGTGGCACGTCCGGCTGATCCTGACGCCGATCGAACTGCTAGACTTGCTGGCGGCGCCGATCAGTGACGGGTAAGCAGTCTTGATGCCGATGGTATCGCGTGATGCCAAGCCATGAGCCAAGATTCGCCTGTCTTTGCGCCAGAACGGACTCCATGCTTTCCATCTACGACATCAAACCCCGTTTCCAGGGCCTGCTCCGCCCGCTGAGCACGCGATTGGCCGCCGCCGGCGTTACGGCCAATACTGTGACGCTGCTGGCCATGACACTTTCGCTTGCCCTTGGTCTGGTGCTGGCGATTGTTCAGCCCGGGGGAGCCGCGTATCTGGCCTTACCGATCTGGTTGTTTCTGCGCATGGCACTCAATGCCGTCGACGGCCTGCTGGCGCGCGAGCATGGCCAGAAGTCGACCCTGGGGGCGTATCTCAATGAGCTGACCGACGTCATCTCGGATGCTGCGCTCTACCTGCCCTTTGCTTTCGTGGCGCCCTTTGGAGCTTTGAGCGTGGGCTTGGTGATCTGGCTTGCGGCAGTATCGGAGATGGCTGGCGCGCTGGGGCCGATGGTGGGTGCGTCACGCCGTTACGAAGGGCCGATGGGGAAGAGCGACCGGGCTTTCGTTTTTGGCGCACTAGGCCTGTGGCTGGGGCTGGCGGGGCAGTTGCCGGGCTGGCTTGAGTGGCTGATGCCAGCCATCGCACTGCTCATCGCGGTGAACATCATCAATCGCGTGCGCGCCGGCCTGTCCGAGAGCCGCAGGCAACAACAAGGATCAATTCCATGGATCGACTGAACGAACGTCCGGTGACCGAAAGCCATTTCAAGACCCACGACGGTGTCGAACTGTTCTACCGCCACTGGCCGGCCACTGACACGCGGCGTGGTGCCGTGGTGATGTTCCATCGCGGGCACGAGCACTCGGGCCGCATGGCACATCTGGTGGATGAACTGGACCTGCCGGATCTCGACGTTTTTGCCTGGGACGCCCGCGGCCATGGCCATTCGCCAGGCGCGCGCGGCTTCTCGCCAAGCTTCGGAACCTCGGTACGTGATGTGCAGACCTTTGTCGATCACATTCGCGACACCCATGGCATCGCCCACGAGGACATGGCGGTGCTGGCGCAGAGTGTGGGGGCGGTGACGGTCTCGACCTGGGCGCACGACTACGCGCCGCGGGTACGCGCGCTGGTGCTCGCCTCGCCGGCTTTCAAGGTGAAACTCTACGTGCCCTTCGCGCGGCCGGGGCTGCGTCTGATGCAGAAGCTGCGCGGCAATTTCTACGTCAATAGTTACGTGAAGTCGAAATTCCTGACCCACGATCCGGCGCGGCAGGCCAGCTTCGATGCTGATCCGCTGATCACGCGCGCCATTTCGGTGAATATCCTGCTCGCCCTGTACGAGGCTGCCGAGCGCGTGGTGGCCGATGCGGCTGCCATCACCATCCCGACGCAGCTGCTTGTCTCGGGCGCGGACTGGGTGGTGCACCATCAGCCGCAGCACGATTTCTTCGATCGCCTCGGCAGCACGGTGAAGGAAAAGCATGTGCTTGAGGGTTTCTTCCACGACACCCTGGGCGAAGCCGATCGGGAACGGGCGGTCGGGCTGGTGCGCGGCTTCATCCTGCGCCAGTTCGACAACCCCGCGCCGGCGGTGGATCTGAACGATGCCGACAAGGCCGGGACCACCTTCGACGAAGCGCAGACGCTGGCTGCCCCGCTGCCCGAGGGCAGCCTCAAGGGCTGGTGGTGGAAGACCTATCGCAAGGGCCTGCGCTGGGCCGGCATGGTGTCGGACGGCGTGTCGCTGGGGCATCGCACCGGTTTCGATTCCGGCAGCACGCTCGATTACGTGTATCGCAACGAGGCCCGGGGCGCGGGCTTCATCGGCCGCATGGTGGACCGCAACTACCTGGATGCCATCGGCTGGGGCGGCTTTCGCCAGCGCAAGCTGCATCTGGAGGAATCGATCCGCAACGCCATGGCCCGGTTGCGCGCCGACGGCGCCCCGGTGCGGGTGCTCGACATTGCCGCCGGCCACGGCCGCTATGTGCTCGACGCCCTGATGGCCGAAAGCGCACGTCCCGAAAGCGTGCTGCTGCGGGACTACTCGGACATCAACGTGCGCGACGGCCGCCGCCTGATCGCGGAGAAGGACCTGGCCGGCGTCGTTCGCTTTGAAAAGGGCGACGCCTTCGACACCGAGTCGGTGGCCAGCGCGCAACCAGGCACGACGGTTGGCATCGTCTCGGGCCTGTACGAGCTGTTTCCGTCCAACGACCTGATCCGCGCTTCTCTGGCCGGCATGGCGAGGGCGGTGGAAGCGGGTGGCTATCTCATCTACACCGGCCAGCCCTGGCATCCGCAACTGGAGATGATCGCCCGCGCGCTCACCAGCCATCGCCAGGGTGAGGCGTGGGTGATGCGCCGTCGCAGCCAGGCGGAGATGGACCAGCTGGTGCGCGAGGCCGGCTTCGAGAAGGTTGGGCAACGAATCGATGAATGGGGCATCTTCACGGTGTCGATCGCGCGTCGCAAGACCGCATGAACACCGTCGTCGCAGCTCCGATCGGGCCGATCCGCTGGAAGCACAGCGTGGCCTGGCTGGTGCTGCTGGCGCCGCTGTTCTTCCTGAGTTACGGCTGGACCAACCAGCTGGCGGCCAGCCGCGGGGTGAGCGAGAGCATCGTGTTCGGCTGGGAGCGGGCGATCCCCTTCCTGCCGTGGACCATCGTGCCCTACTGGTCCATCGACCTCTTCTACGGTTTGTCCTTTCTGGCCTGTCGCACGCCGCGCGAAGTCAATCACCACGGCCTGCGCCTGCTCACCGCGCAACTCATCTCGGTGACCTGCTTCGTGGTCTTCCCGCTGCGCTTTTCGGGCGAGAAGCCGGTCGCCGACGGTCTGTTCGGCACGCTTTTCGATGCCCTCGCCGGCTTCGATCTGCCCTACAACCAGGCGCCGTCGCTGCACATCAGTCTGCTGGTGATCATCTGGTGGGTGCTGGTGCGCCGTGCGTCGCCCGGCCGGCGCATCGTCTGGCACCTGTGGGCGCTGCTGGTGGCGGCCTCGGTGCTGACCACCTGGCAACACCATTTCTTCGACCTGCCCACCGGCGTGCTGGCGGGGCTGCTGTGCCTGTGGCTGTGGCCCGACCGGGGTACGCCGCCGCTGTTGCAGCGCAGCCACGGTGAGGTCACACGCCCGCGCCTCGCCCTGGGGTATTTTGCCGGCGCCATGTTCTGCCTGCTGCTAGCGATGCAGGGCGGCTGGACGATGTTCGCTGCATGGCCGGCGGCGGCACTCGCGCTGGTGGCGGTCAACTACTCCTGGGCTGGCGTCAGCGGCTTTCAGAAGCACGACGGCCGCCAGAGCGTCGCGGTGCGCTGGCTGATGGCGCCCTACCGCCTGGGGGCATGGATCAACAGCCGGTTGTGGACGCGCCGAAAACCCGTGCCCGATCAGGTCACCGACACGGTCTGGCTGGGCCGCCTGCCGACGCCCGCCGAACTGGCCCGGCAGCGCTTCGATGCCGTCGTCGATGTCACCGCCGAATTCGACACGCCGCGCGGGGCGGCCAGATCGCACAGCGTGCCGATGCTCGATCTGGCGGTGCCGTCACTGGCGACCTTGCGGCATGCCGCATCGACACTCGACAGCGCCGTCGCCAGCGGCGGCCGGGTCCTGGTGTGCTGCGCGCTGGGCTATTCGCGCAGCGCGCTCACCGTCGCCGCATGGCTGCTGCAAAGCGGCCGCTGCGCTTCAGTCGATGCGGCGATCGCCCGGATCAAGGCCGCGCGACCACAGGTCGTGTTTTCCGGGGCTCACCTGACGCTGCTCAAGGACTTGACCGATGCGCGCTGACGACGACCTCGCGCCTCGCCTCGCGGCCGATGCTGCCGTCACCGCCGGTCTGCTCGACAGCGGCCGGACGCTGGCCTGGGTGAGCGGCATGATGCTGCTGATGACCGGCGTTGTCTGGCTGATGGGGCATCCGGTGCATTCGCCGGCGCTCGCCGGCGCTGTCGTGATGGCAGCGGGGCAGGGGGCATTTGCACAGCGCGTGCGCTTCGACGCCGGAATCTTTCGCCTCTGGGCATTACGCTGGCGTCATCCGCTTGAAGCGGCCGCCGATCTGGCAGCGTTCGATCTGCGTGTGGGTCGACAGAAGCCACCGGCCGCTTCCGTAGAAGCGGATCTGGCCGAACGGCGATGCGGTGCCATGCGGCTGCTGATGTGGCAGGCGGCCTGCGCTACCCTGCAGCTTGGGCTCACCGTCATTGCCCTTTGGCCCTGACTGCCCTTTTACGAAACGACGAGCCATGATCGAAAAACTTTTTGGCCTGGTGTTGTGCAACTTCGCCAAGCTGCTCACCGGCGTGCACCCCCTGTGGCAGGGCTGCAAGCCCGAAGCGAAACTGCGCGTATATTTTGCCAACCACCGCAGCCATGGCGATTTCGTGGTGATCTGGGCGGCGTTGCCGGCTGAGTTGCGCCGTCAGACGCGCCCGGTCGCCGGGGCGGACTACTGGCTCGATAGCCGCTTCAAGAGCTGGCTGATCAACGAGGTCTTCCACGCCGTGCTGGTGGATCGCCGGCCCGATCGGGACGGCCCTGATCCTGTCGAACAGATGGCCGGTGCGCTACGTGCCGGCAATTCCCTGATTCTGTTCCCCGAGGGCACGCGCAATACAGGCGAGTCGCTGCTGCCCTTCAAGAGCGGCATCTTCCATCTCGCGCAAGCGATGCCGCCGGTGGAGCTGGTGCCGGTGTGGATCGAGAACCTCGGCCGGGTGATGCCCAAGGGTGCGACAGTGCCGGTGCCGCTGCTCTGCACGCTGACCTTCGGCGCACCGCTGACGCTGACCGCAGGCGAAACCAAGGCCGAATTCCTTGACCGCGCCCGCAACGCGCTACTCGACCTCGCCCCACCCGCGAACTGACCCAGGACCCGTAATGAGCCCCGATTACACCCTGTTCGACGTGTTTGCGGCTGTCTTTGCCGCACTGGCTGTCGCCAGCGGCGTTGCCGCCGTACTCAAGTGGCGGCTGGCGCCAGGCGCCTCGGGCGCCGTCATCGACAACCTCAACGCCCGCATCAACGCCTGGCGGTGGATGGTGGGCGTACTCGCGGTGGCGTTCTGGATCGGCGAGGGCGGCATCATCGTCCTGTTCGGGCTGATCTCCTTCCAGGCGCTGCGCGAGTACATCTCGCTCACCCATACCCGGCGCGGCGACCACCACGCGCTGATCTGGTGCTTCTTCTTCTTCCTGCCCGCCCAGTACGTGCTCATCGCTACCCACTGGTACGGACTGTTCAGCATCCTCATCCCGGTGTACGCCTTCCTGCTGCTGCCAGTCTCGGCCACCTTGCGCAGCGACGCCGAGCGCTTTCTCGAGCGTGCCGCCAAGGTGCAATGGGGGTTGATGATCTGCGTGTATTGCATCTCGCACGTGCCGGCGCTGCTGACGCTGGAGATTCCCGGGTTCGAAGGCCGCAACGCGCAGTTGATCATCTTCCTGGTGCTCACGGTGCAGTCGAGCGACGTGTTTCAGTACGTGTGGGGCAAGCTCTTTGGCAAGCGCAAGCTGGCACCGGCGATCTCGCCGTCGAAGACGCTCGAAGGGCTGGTCGGCGGCGTGCTTACCTCGACCGCCCTGGGCGCCGCCCTGTACTGGCTGACGCCCTTCAACGTGTGGCAGGCGGCGCTGGTGGCTCTGACCATCAACATCGTCGGCTTCTTCGGCGGCTTCGTGCTCTCGGCCATCAAGCGCGACCGTGGTGTGAAGGACTGGGGTACGCTCATCGAAGGGCATGGCGGCATGCTCGACCGTGTCGATTCGATCAGCTTTTCGGCGCCGATCTTCTTTCACATCGTGCGCTACTGGTGGGTGTAGTCGGCGCGACACATCGGCGCGACACATTCGGCGAACAGACGTCCGCGGAGGCCGGCCGTGCCCGCGACATTGCCGGTGCCCTCGACTGACGTCGTGGAAAAAAAGCCGACCACTGAATTCCAGGCACTCACGCGGTTCCTGTTGCGGCAGATACCAGTCTGCTACCGGTCACATCTACCCTGCACAGGATGAGCACGATGCCTCGCCCCATTACAGAGCACTTCGCAAAGGTACTGAAGGCCCCTCTCTGCAACCCCATGTGGAGCTGGGGAGCCGTGCGCGATGACGGCGCGGTCTTCCTGCGTTGCTGGGATGACGAGATCAAGAAGGGCCGCGCGCTACTCGGTAGTTCCTATGACCATGGTCACCATGGCGGCGTCGAGCGGCGCAAGCACATCAAGCTGATCGAGGCAGGCGCGAAGGGTTACGTGGTGGTGCTGACAGCCGTCGACAAGAATGCCTCACCGCGCAGTATTGGGGCCTACAACCCCGACTGTGTGTTCTTGCTCGATGACATTCAGCACCATGACGACGACACGATCACAGGCAGGATGAAGCAGCGGGTTGCGATTGGTGACATTGCATAGCATCGCACCGCCCGCCAGGCATCGACTCATGATCTCGCAGATCTCGGGGTCACGCGATCTCGCAAGATCTCGGGGTCCGGTCGTCCCTGTTGACTTCGCTACGGCGAATCGAGAGTCCCGAAAGGAGCGCACAATGCCTCCCGGTAGGAACCCGATTCATCGGGCGATGTCGAGCCATGAGATGAATGGAATGTCCGCTGTACGGCGTGAAGGAGGCGGGTGCGCGGTCAGCGCCGGTGACTGCTCGTCGGCCTGAGCAGACGTTAGCGAACCGTCGGCGCCGATTGCCCGTCAATGACCGGTTCGCTACGATTCAGCGTCGGTACACAGCGGTAGCCGTCGTCGATCTCTGACTGGTCTGGTCATTCAAGCCAAAGCTTGGGGAGCCGTACCATGTCCAACCATTTAGCTCTGCGCTCCAATACGCGATCCCACCAACAAGCCCTTCAGGCGACCCATCAGCACGATCCGAGTCGGCTTGCAGGGCATCGAAGTAGCCGCACGCGCTTGCGAGACGCCCGAATTCAGCGCGCCGATCACTCGACAAGATACCGGCCCACTGCCTCCTCGTTCCACTCGACGCCCGATCCCGGGCGTTCGTCGAGGACCGCGCACCCCTCAACGATGCGTAGCGGTTGCTCGATGATCGGGTTGAACCATTCGGCGTATTCGAGCCAGTGCGCGGTCGGCGTTGCGCACAACAGATGCGTGCTGACCTCGATAAAGAGGTGGTTGGACAGCCGAATGCCGTGCGTTGCACCGAGCGCGGCGGCCTGCAGCCAGCCACTGACGCCGCCGATCTTCATGACATCCGGCATCACATAGTCGGAGGCCTGCGCGTCGATTGCCGTGCGCATGTCCTGAGCGCCCCACCAGTTTTCGCCGCATTGAATCGGTGTCTGCAAGGCGGCGGCGACACGGGCGTGGCCGGCGTTGTCGTGCGCGAGGGTCGGTTCTTCAATCCAGGCCAGGCCTTCATCGTCGAGGCGGCGACCGCGCTCGATGGCATCGACCGGCGACAGCGACTGGTTGTAATCGACCATAAGGGCGACGCCGTCGCCGACCGCTTGCCGCATCGCACGGACGACGGCGATGTCTTCGCCGACATCGGGGTAGCCTATCTTGGCCTTGACGCCCTTGATACCGCGTTCGGCCCAGGCGCCGGCTACCCGCGCCGAACCCTGGGCGCCGTCGTAGCCGGTGGCGCCGTAGGCGGGAATCGGTTTCGGCTCGCCGCCGAGCAGGCGGACCAGGGGAAGACCACAGGCGCGAGCGAGGGCGTCCCAAACGGCCATGTCGATCGCCGCCATGGCGATGCCGGCGAGCCCCTGCGGGCCGAGCAGGCGGAAGCGTTTGCCGAGCAGTTGCTGTATCTCAAGCGGCGCAACGTCACGGCCGGCGATCAGCGGTTCGAGCCCGGCGATGAGAAGCGCCGTCGGTTTGAGCGCCAGCGCGGAGTAGCAGAAGACGTAGCTATGCCCGACGATATCTTGGTCGGTAATCACGTCTGTCAGCACCAGCGGCGATTCGGTGATGGTGCCGCTGGCTGTGCGGTGCGGCTCGCTCATCGGCACGGTGACGGCACGGACTCTCAGGCGACGGATTTTCAGTGGGGATTGGCTCATCATGTCTGGCTCCTCAAGCGTTGTTGGCCGGCGCCAGCGGCACGGCCGCCGACGCTTCGTCTCATACTAGCCGCGGGGCTTTGGAAGGACACTCACTCTTCGGTATACCTTCCGGGAGATACGTGGCGATGGATAGGGGAGCAAGCAACACTCGGCAGAGGATCGTTGCGGCGGCCTACCAGCTTTTCTACAAGACTGGCTTCATGCGCACAAGTATCGATGCTATCGCCATCGCCGTAGGTATTACCAAGCGCACGCTCTACCAGCATTTCGACAGCAAGGCCGCGCTGGTCGATGCCGTCCTCGCCGACCAGCATTCCCTGATGCTCGCGCGCATCCAGGAATGGGCCCAGCCGGGCACCAATGGCCCGGCGGAGATGCTGAAGAATCTGTTCGCCGCCTTCGAGCTGTGGGTGACGCAGTGCCACTGGCGCGGCTCGGGTTTCACCCGAGCAGCGATCGAGTTCGCCGATTCGCCAGGTCATCCCGCGCGCCTTGCCGCGCGCCGGCACAAGGCGGCGGTTGAAGCGTGGCTTGCCGATGCCCTGGCCGACCACGGCATCGCCGACGCCAGGCAGTTGGCCCGGGAGGTGGTGCTA
>DPSD01000125.1:17567-19034 GCA_003538495.1 Accumulibacter sp. | reverse complement strand
TCCGCTTCACGATGACGCAGGATAACGCACGGGATTTGCCGGCACTGCTCAGGCTGGTCGAGGACGAAGGTATCGACCGCTTCTATTTTTCGCATCTCAACTACGCCGGCCGTGGCAACAAGAACCGCAAGGACGACGCCCAGCACCAACTGACCCGCTGGGCAATGGATCTGCTCTTCGCCACCTGCCTGGATTACCAGCAGCGTGGTTTGCACAAGGAATTCACCAGTGGCAACAATGATGCCGACGGCGTCTACTTTCTGCATTGGGTGGAGAAACGATTCCCCGAGCAGGCGGCGAGAATGCGCGCCCGTCTGGTGCAGTGGGGTGGCAATTCATCGGGCGTCAATGTGGCCAATATCGACAACCTCGGCAACGTGCATCCCGACACCATGTGGTGGCATTACACGCTCGGCAATGTTCGCCAGCGCCCCTTCTCGGAAATCTGGATGGACGTTTCAGACCCGCTGCTGGCAGGCCTCAAGCAGTTTCCCCGGCGCGTTTCGGGACGCTGCGGCGAATGTCGGCACTTCGACATCTGTAACGGCAATACCCGCGTGCGCGCCCAGCAACTGACCGGCGACGCCTGGGCCGAAGATCCCGGCTGCTATCTCGACGATGAGGAAATCGGCGTCGAATCGGGCCACGAGCGCCTGCGCGTCAGCCCCTACATCCGCTTGCGGAGGGCTTCATGACCTGGCTGCGGGGCTTTTCCGTCTGCTGTTGGGCGGTGTTTCTTGGCGGCGCCTCATCACTGGCCAGCGCCGCGGGACCGACCGGCAACGCCGCCGCGCTGTATCAGGAACATTGTGCCGCGTGTCACGGCGAAAGCCGCTTTGGCGGCATTGGTCCGGCGCTGCTACCGGAAAGCCTCGAGCGACTGCGCAAGCCGGAAGCGCTGAAGGTCATCGGCGAGGGGCGGGTGGCGACCCAGATGCCGGCTTTCGGCGACAAGCTGAGCGCCGACGAGCTGGCGCAACTTGGCGACCTGATCTACAGCAAGGTGACCCCGGCGCCGGTCTGGGGCGAAGCGCAGATCCGCGCTTCGCGGATGGTCAACGCTGACGCCGCGAACCTGCCGGCGCAACCCGGCCCCGGGCTGCGGGGAGCCGACCCGCTCAATCTCTTCATCGTCGTCGAGACCGGCGACCATCATGTGTCGCTGCTCGACGGCGACAAGCTCGAGCGCCTGTACCGCTTTCCCAGTCGCTACGCGCTGCACGGCGGGCCAAAGTTCTCGCCAGACGGGCGTTTCGTCTATTTCGCTTCGCGTGACGGCTGGATCACCAAGTTCGACATCTACAATCTGGTGGTCGTCGCCGAGATCCGGGCCGGCCTCAACACGCGCAACGCGGCCGTCTCGGGCGACGGCAAATGGGTGATGGTCGCCAACTACCTGCCGCACAGCCTGGTGCTGCTCGACGCCGGGGACCTCTCGCTGGTGAAGGTCATCCCGACACTGAATGC
>DPSD01000125.1:0-17194 GCA_003538495.1 Accumulibacter sp. | reverse complement strand
AAAAGTTTCGTGGCGGCCTTGAAGGACGTTCCCGAAGTCTGGGAGATCAGCTACGACCCCGAGGCCGAACCGGTTGCCGAAGGACTGGTACACGACTTCCAGTACAAAGAGGGCCACTTTACGCCCGGCATGTTCTACCCGCGGCGAACCCTGCTCAAGGACTATCTGGACGACTTCTTCTTCACCCAGACCTACCACGAGATCCTCGGGGCGTCGCGCTCGGCGAGCAAGGGACAGGTGATCTTTCTCGACGGCCGCAAGAAGATCGCCGACCTCGACCTGCCGGGAATGCCGCATCTCGGCTCCGGAATCACCTGGAAGTGGAAGGACCCGGCTGGTCGCGAACGGACGGTAATGGCCTCACCAAACCTGAACGAAGGGGTGATCACCGTCATCGATCTGGGAACCTACCAGATCATCAAGGAAATCAAGACCCTCGGACCGGGTTTCTTCCTGCGCAGCCACGAGAACAGTCGCTATGCCTTTACTGACTCGATGATGAGCAAGGAACACAAGAACGCGCTGCAGGTGATCGACAAGCAGACCCTGGAGGTGGTCGGCCAGATCGAGGCCGCGCCCGGGCAGACGCTGGCGCACGTCGAGTTCACCCGCGACGGCCGCTACGCGCTGGCCAGCCTTTGGGAGTTGGAAGGCGCGCTGATCGTGATCGACGCCCAGACCTTGAAAGAGGTGAAGCGCATCCCGGCCAAAAAACCGGTCGGCAAGTACAACGTGTGGAACAAGATATCGCGCTCGGAAGGCACCAGTCATTGACGGGGCCCGCGTCACGCCTGGTGTCGGCGCGCCGCGAAGTGCGCTCTGCCTGCCCAGCGACGACGCTTACTGGAGCAGATGCGTTGAAAGGACCATCATGAGCAGGACCATCGACCGCTTGCTGCCTGGATTGGTGGCCGCAGGATTGCTGTTTTGCTCGGTGACCACGCTGGCCGTCCCGAAAGCAGCCGAGGACCAGGACGCGCCAGTCAGCTTCGGCGAAGCTGGTCCACGGCCAAAGCCGGCAGCGAAGCCCGTGGCGGCGCCAGCCAGCAAAGCGCAGGCAGCAAAATCGGGCACTGCCGGCAAGACCGCGCCGCCCAGGAAAGTTGCCGGGAAAACCGGGAAAAGTACCGCAAAGAAGAAATAGCGCGCGGCTGACCGCCGGCCGGGATCTCGCCCGGCTGCCGTCGGCGGGCGATCGGCAGATTGCTTGGCCGCTTGACGGCTAGCTGCCCCGCGCCTTGATTGGACAGTCCACGCTGGAGTTGTTGATGTCTTATTCTTCGCTGATTCCCCTGATCGTGCTTCTGGCTTCTTCGCCAGCGGCCGCGCAGATGCCCGTGCTCGAACTGACCGCCGGTTTCCACCGAATCGAAGCCGAAGTGGCAGCGAATGACGCCAATCGAATGCAAGGTCTGATGAATCGCCGCAGCATGCCAGCCAACCACGGGATGCTTTTCGTCTTCGTCGTGGCGGCACGCCATTGCATGTGGATGCGCAACACCAATCTGCCCTTGTCAGTGGCATTTCTCGACGACGACGGGCGTATTCTGAACATCGAGAACATGCAGCCGCAAACCGAGAACTCGCACTGTGCGGCGAACGCTGCACGCTACGCGCTCGAAATGAACCTCGACTGGTTCTCCAGCAAGGGAATCCAGCCGGGAATTCGAATTGGCGGCCTCGAAAAATCTCCGCGTCCGCAGTAAGGCGTCGCCGCAAGCCGGTTCCAGCAATGCGTAGCGGACACCACCAGCGATGGCACAGCAGGCTGCTGCGCACGGCCGGGAACGTCCCTTTCAAGTCGTGGCTACGCGACCGAGGGTCGTTGACGGCGCGCATCCAGGCCAGAGGACGCTTCACCGTCCGGGTGCTCCGCCAGGGCCTGGGAATTCCGACGGCCGATGAGGCGCGCGCGCTGGGAATCGCCCCCGGTACGCTCGCCTGGGTCCGTGAAGTGGCCTTGCTCGCTGACGATCAGGTGGTCGTTTTCGCGCACACCGTTCTCCCGCGCCGGCCGCGAGGGCCGCTGCTGCTCTGGCTGGCACGCCTGGGCAACCACTCGCTTGGCGCGCTGCTCTTCTCGCAAGCCGGGTTCACGCGCGGCGCGATGCAGTTCCGGGCGCTGGATCAGCGCCATGCGTTGTTCGCGCCGGCGCGACGCGCCCTGCAACTGGCGGGCCCTGCTCCGGACCCCCTGTGGGCACGTCGCTCGTATTTCGGCTTTGGTGTTCAGGCGGTGCTGGTGACCGAGGTCTTCGCGCCGCGGGTGCTGCACTTGGGCGACGCCGGTGAAAATGGCGCCAGGAAGACCGGTTGCGACCCGAATTGATGCTATACTGCGCGGCTGCACTTGGCGGACACAACGCGAAGTGCCAAGAGCATCGCGAACCTGGCCGTAACTCTCAAGCCCCCCTGCCTCCTGGTGTCGATTCAGTCAGCACCGCCCTGGCACAAAGCTTTTGTGCCGATTGCTGCTGACTTCTGTGAATTGATCACGGTTTCTCTCAGCTTTTTCCTTGGTTGGCGTTGCATTTTCATTTGCCAGCGCGTCGCGCCGTGACGGTCGCGCGAGGCGCATCCAGACCAAAAAGAGAATCATGACATTTACAGAAATCGGCCTTCACCCAGCCATCCTCAAAGCACTCACCGACTCCGGTTACAGCGACCCGACCCCGGTCCAGAAGCAAGCCATTCCGGCGGCCCTCGAAGGCCGCGACCTGATGGTTTCGTCGCAGACCGGTTCAGGCAAGACCGCTGCCTTCATGTTGCCGGCGCTGCATCGCTTCGCCCTGCAGGAGCGCCCAGGCGACCCGGAGCGCCCGGCAGAACGGCGGCCGGTTCGTGGGCGCGGCAACGACCGCCAGCGCTTCCAGCCGGCGCAGCCGAAAATGCTGGTGCTGACGCCAACCCGCGAACTTGCCCTGCAGGTCACCGCCGCGACCGAGAAGTATGGCCGGCTACTGCACAATGTGCGGGCGGTGGCGATCCTCGGCGGCATGCCTTACCCGAAGCAGATGGAGCTTCTCGGCCGCAACCCGGAGATCCTGGTCGCCACACCGGGGCGTTTGATCGATCACATGAGCTCGGGCAAGATCGATTTCTCGCAGTTGCAGGTGCTGGTCCTCGACGAAGCCGACCGAATGCTGGACATGGGCTTCATCGAAGACATCGAGCGGATCGTCGCGGCGACCCCGGCCTCGCGCCAGACGATGCTGTTCTCGGCGACACTCGACGGCACCGTCGGCGAGATGGCGCAGCGGATGACGCGCGCGGCCTTGCAAATCCGCGTCGACGTCTCGTCGACGCGCCACGACAACATCGAGCAGCGGATGCATTTCGTCGACGACCTGTCGCACAAGAATCGCCTTCTCGACCACCTGCTGCGTGACTCGTCGATCGATCAGGCGCTGGTGTTCACCGCCACCAAGCGTGACGCCGATACCGTCAGCGACCGCCTGAACGTCGCCGGCCTGAACGCCGCGGCGCTGCACGGCGACATGCACCAGGGCGCCCGTAACCGCACCCTCACCGCCATGCGCCGTGGGCAGGTACGGATCCTGGTCGCCACCGACGTCGCCGCGCGCGGCATCGACGTACCGACCATCACTCACGTTTTCAACTACGATCTGCCGAAGTTTGCCGAAGACTACGTCCATCGCATCGGCCGTACCGGCCGCGCCGGCCGCAATGGTCTGGCGATCTCGCTGGTTCATCACGCCGAGCACTTCAACGTCAAGAAGATCGAGCGCTTCACCAAGCAGCCGATCCCGGTCGCCGTCGTTGCCGGACACGAGCCCACTCGCCGCCCGGCACCGGCAAAGCCTCGCCCGACCGGCAAACCCGGCTGGAAGGCTGGCGATAACCGCTCGAACAAGCCCTCGTCAGCTCCCCGGCGCGAAGGCCTGCCGCGCACGCCGTACCGCGAAGCGGCCAAGAGCGCCCATGGCGCCGCCAACACCGGTCGCCGGACTTACGGCGATCGCTGATCGCTGCCGGTCATGACCGCAAAGCCCGCCGTGTGCGGGCTTTTTCTTGGCCGCCAGCATCCCGCGTAGGTGGCGGCAAAGCGATCAGACGCGACTCTCCGAGCGCACAGTCTGACCGCGTTCGCCCCGTTCGAGGCGATCCTCGATTTCGCCAAGAGTGGCGGCAAGACTGTTTCCCGACTGCTCGACGGCTGCCAGAACTTCCTTCTCGATGCGATCGAGTCTGGCCAGCATCACCGAGTCCGATGACGCCGAAGATTCCGTGTTTTCCCTCTGCCTGCCCAGCTGCTGCAGCTCGGTGGTGATGAAGCTGCGCAGTTCGGTGAACCGCGAGGCCTCGGCCTTATCGGCGAGTTCCCGGTTGGCCTGCAGTTCCTGGGCGTGGCGCCGCGAATCGAAGAGCGCCGCACCCTGGACGTAGATCACGAAGACCAGGAAGTAGGCGGTCAGGAAAGTCACCACGCCGAGCATGATCACCCCGATCGGCGCCTCAACATCGGCCACCCCCAGAGACAGCGTCGTCGGGGTGATGAAGGCATCCCAATTGAGCGCCGAAAAACCGGCGGTAGTGCCGAGGACGAGCAACAAAAACAGGGTGCGATACTTCATGACTTGATTTCTCCTTGGCTTGTTTCCGGAAAGACCCTGGCGCGGCACCGACCAGAAGTCGATAGTATCCCAGGATCGTTGCCAGGTCTCTACCCGGCAGCTCAAACGCGCTCCCGCACCAACGCTGGTCGAAGGCTCACGGAACGTCCGCCGAGCGCATCCGCGCCAGAATGATCGCCGTTTTCCTGGCCAGCCCCGGGGCATTGCGGTTCCGGTCGTAGAAGCGCGGACTGGGGACCATGCCTGCCAGCCGCGCCGCCTGCTCGGCCGAGATCTGTGCCGCCGAAATGCCGTAGTAGTGGCGAGCGGCGGCTTCGGCGCCGAAGACGCCGTTGCCCCACTCGATGACGTTCAGGTACACCTCGAGGATCCGCTGCTTGCTCCAGACGGTTTCGAGCATCAGCGTGATCACCGCCTCCTCGGCCTTGCGCCAGGGAGTCTTCGACGGGGTCAGAAATAGATTCTTGGCCAGTTGCTGCGAGATCGTCGAGCCACCGGCGACGATCCGTCCCTGCTTCTGGTTTTTCTCGATCGCGTTCTGGATCCCTTCCCAGTCGAAGCCCTCGTGATCGACGAACTTGGCGTCCTCGGCGGCAATGATCGCGCGCTTCAGGTTTCCCGAGATGTTCTGGTAGGCGAGCCAGCGCTTCTGCAGCTGCGCTTGCGGGTCCTTGACCCGCAACTCGGCGAGGCGAATGCTCATGAAGCGCGTGCTGTCCGGATTGACCCAGTTCCACCACAGCACCCAGCCGAACAGCCAGAACTGGTAGAGCAGCAGCAGCGCCAGCAGGCCGACGAGCACCCTCTTCAGCCAGACGCCGAGACGGCTCATGGTCGTTTCGCTACGCCCGTTCGGTGCCGCGCAGCATGGCGACTACCGGCGCGCTGTCGGGGCGGACGCCGCGCCAGAGATAAAACGCTTCGGCCGCCTGCTCGACCAGCATGCCGAGCCCATCGGCCAGACGCGCCGCGCCGTGCTCCCTGGCATAGGCGAGAAATGGCGTCTCACCGCGCCCGTACATCATGTCGTAGGCCATACTCCCGGAGGCGAAGGCGCCCGCCGGCAAAGGCGGCAGCTCACCGGCCAGGCTCGCCGAAGTGGCGTTGATCACCAGGTCGAAGGCTTCGCCGTCGAGTTCCTGATAGGCACCACCAGCGAGCGCACCACGACCGGCAAACCGCCTCGCGAGATCACTCGCCCTGGCGGCGGTACGGTTGGCGATCCACAGCAGCGCCGGGCGAGCGTCGAGCAAGGGTGCGACGACACCACGCGCGGCGCCGCCCGCGCCCAGCAGCAGGACGCGTTGCCCGGCAACGCGGCAGGCCAGGTTGCAGGTCAGATCGCGCAGCAGACCGGCGCCGTCGGTGTTGTCGCCGAGCGTCTCGGCGCCCTCGAACAGCAAGGTATTGACGGCGCCCGCCAGCTCGGCACGGGCGCTCAGCCGGGTCGCCAGCCGACAAGCTTCTTCCTTGAACGGCAGCGTGACATTGGCACCACGGCCACCCGCCGCGACGAAACCGCGGACACTGGCAGCAAAGCCGTCCCTGGGCGTCAGGATCGCCCGGTAGCTGATCTGCTGGTGGCACTGGACGGCGAACGCCTGGTGGATGGCCGGCGACTTGCTGTGGCCGACGGGGTTGCCGAAAACCGCATAACGGTCGCTCATCGTTTCACCTCGCCTTGGTCTCGAGGCTGTCCCGCTGGGTGAAGCGCCAGCTGCGGGTGATCACCAGCAGGTCGGTGTCGCGCCGGATCGCCGGCGGGAAGTCGGCGAACGGCGCGGCCATCGAAACGATTCGCCGCGCCGCGTCGTCGAGGATCTTGTGGCCCGACGAGCGATTTATTTCAACGCTGGCGACCGTCCCGTCGCTCCTGAGAGTCACCGTCAGAACCAGTGTGCCGTAGAGCTTGCCCCTAGCCGCCTGGGGATAATTGAGCGTGCCGACGCGTTCGATCTTGCTGCGCCACTCCTCGACGTATTGGGCAAAGCGGTATTCGTCGGCGCGCGTGCCGATGAACTTCTTGCGCGGTCGCTGGTTGTACTCGTCCAGCTCCTTGCCGATCGCGCCTTCGAGGCGGGCCATGGCCAGCGCGCTCGACGCCAGATCGCTGCCGCTGATCGCCGGCGAAGGTTCGGGCTGCACCTCCTGCTCTGGTGTCGGGGCGGCCACCGTCCGGCTGCGCGCCTGCGCGGCGAGTCGCTGCTGTCGTGCTTCGAGTTCCTGGACGCGCCGCTGCGAGTGCTCGAGGTCGCTGCCATCATGATGCACGCGTGCTGGTGGCAAAGGCGTCGTCGCGATATGCTCCTGCTCGGTGTTGCCGCCGCCGTCGAGACTGGCTTGCGCCAGCACCTGCGCTTCGGCAGGCTTTCTCGCCGACCGGCTATTGACCAGCACGATCTCGAGCGCCCGGTCCTGGAAGGCCCGCGACGCGTCCGGGAAGGTGAAGTGCAGCGACAGCAGCAGCGCGTGCGCCAGCAGCGAGACGGCCAAGGCCAGCCACAGACTGCGCGTGGCGAGTGGGGATGGGTAGCGTTCGCGGCCGCCGGCATTCACCTCAATCAATCGCCTCCAGTACCCCGTCGCCGGGATCCTCGAGGGCGACCGCCTCAGGGACGATGGTTTCGAGGTAACGACAGGCGAGTTCGAGGGTCAGATCGTCGATCGAGTCGATCCGCAGCCGGATCTCCTGGCCGGGTTTGAGTTCCGGTGCCGACGGCACCCGCTGCAATAGCGGCAGGCCGTCGAGCCGGGCCAGATTTTCGCGGCCGATGATCGTCGCCTTGATCGTTTCGGCTCGCTCCTGACGCAACCAGCGCAGGCACCAGTAACGTTCCATGCTGCGCTGGAACTCGGCGTAGGCGCCATAGGTCAGTTCAAAATCGCGCAGCGCGGCGAACAGCGCGTCCGAGCGGGCCGCAAAGGGCGGCGTTTCGCCCTTCAGGAAAGCGACCAGCTGCCACTGGTTGATCAGGTCCACGTAGCGGCGCAGAGGCGACGACGACCACGCGTACTGCTTCACTCCCAGCCCCTCGTGCGCCTGCGGCGACGTGCTCATCCGCACCTTGCCGCCGGACTGGATGCGGTAGATCGCCGCCACTCCCTTGCTGGCCAGCAGACCACCCCAGGTGCTGTTGGCGACAATCATCAGCTCGGCGACCAGCTTGTCGAGCGGGCTGCCACGCCGGCGTGCCGAGATCTCGACCCGACACGCCTGGGCGTCGCCGAGGTCGCCTTCGATCCGGAAGTTGTAGTCGTGATTGCCCTGCATCGCCGACGGCTTGCCGCGCCTGCCCTCGCAGGAATTGGCCAGCTGCCAGAGGGTCAGCAGTTCGTCGCGGAAGGCGAACTCCGGCAGTCCGGCGGCAATCGTGCGCTCGTTGAACAGCGGTTCGATGTCGTGGTGACGCAGATTGGCGACCACCGGAACGATTTCGACGCACGACTCATGGGCAGTGATCTCGAAGTCGGAGGTCACCGTCAGGTATAGCGAGACGGCCGCGCAGTCGCGACCGCTGCTCAGCGTGAAGCAGTCCACCACCGGATCCGGCAGCATGGTGATCTTGCTGCCCGGCAGGTAGACCGTCGACAGCCGCTCGCGAGCGATCTGGTCCAGCGGCGACCCCGGCGCGATGCCCAGCGAAGGCGCCGCGATGTGGATGCCGATTTGCCAGCCGAGTCCGGGCAGCGCCTGCACCGAGAAGGCATCGTCAATTTCGGTGGTCGTCGCGTCGTCGATCGAGAAAGCGCGCACGTCGGCACGCCGCAGACCAACCGGCGGCAGCGGCGGTGCCGTGACCGGAAAAGCGGTGCCGTGCGGGAAGTAGTCGACCAGGAAGCGCTGCAGGTGATAGTCATGCGCCGAGCGGAACGCGCCGCACTTCTGCAGCAGCTGCGGTGCCGACAAGCCGGTGTCGCTGCACGCCGCTTCCAGTGCCTTGGTCTCGCTGCGGTTGCGGTCGGGCTTGTAGAGCAGCTGCGCGACGATCGGCGCGAACTCGGGTGGCAGCGTGCCGGCTTTCAGCTCGCCGACCATGCGGACGATGCTCAAGGCCAGCTGGCGCTTCTTTTCGAGGCCGGTCAGGGCGGCCTGGAGAATGTCGGCCGGCGCCCGGCGAAAGCGGCCCTTGCCCTTGCGATGGAAGTACATTGGCGCGGCATGCAGCGCCAGCAGCAGCGCCGTGGCTTCGACCGCGCTGGCGAGGTGGCCGAAGTACTCGCTGGCAAAGTCAGCAAAGGAAAACTCGCTGTCGTCCAGGCACTCCCAGAGGAAATCGTGCTCGATACCGCTCGCCAGCGCCTCAGCCTGGTCGAGCAGGGCGGCCGGTGCCGGCTCGCCATAGCGCAGGAGGACGTTCGCCGACTTGATCTTGCTGCGCTTCCCGGACGCCGTCTCGACCTGCAGCGAGCTGTCGTTGTCGGTCAGCACGGTAGCGGTGCGGAAGGCCCCGTCTTCTTCGAATAGAACATGCATCAAGGCGATTATAACCCGCAGAATTCAATGATTTGCGGCAGGAACTCGGGGAAGCGCGTGAAGCTGTGATCACCGCCTTCGACGATCAGCTGCCGGCACCCGGCGTAGCGCCGGACGGCCTTGCGGTAGTCGAGCACTTCGTCGCCGGTCTCGGCCAGCAACAGGTAGCGTGACGGCATGACGCGCGCAGGGTCGAGCAGATGCAGTTGTTCGAGGTGCTCGGTGGTGAACTCGAAACGCTGGCCGCTGTGAAAATTGGTGTGGGTGCCGACCAGACCGGCAAGCTGTTCGGGGACCATCACCGCGGGGTTGATCAGGGCCGCTCGCAGGTCGTGTTTTTCGGCCAGCCAGGTCGCGTAGTAACCGCCGAGCGAGCTACCGACCAGCGTCGTCGGGCCGTCGTTGCTGGCCAGCAGCGCCTCGACGCAGGCAATCGCCGCCAACGGCACCGGTGACAGCACCGGGCAGGCGAAGCGATCGCCCAGACCAGCGCCATTCAGCGCTTCACCGAGCAATCTCGCCTTCCATGAGGCCGGCGACGAGCAGAAGCCATGCAGGTAAATGATTCGCGGAACGTCCATCTCAGCCGCTGGTCCAGGAAACGGCGCCGTAATGCCAGGTCAACAGCACAACGATGCCGAAAGCGATGCGATACCAGGCGAAGATCGAGAAATCGTGCGTGCTGATGTAACGCAGCAACCCGCGCACTGCCCAGAACGCCGAGACAAACGCGGCGACGAAGCCGACGACCCACATGCCCAGGTCGTCCAGCGCGAGCAGTGCGCGCTCCTTGTAGAGTTGATAGCAGGTCGCGCCGATCAGCGTCGGGATCGCCAGGAAGAAGGAAAACTCGGTGGCGGCGCGGCGCGACAGTCCGAACAGCAGACCGCCGATGATCGTCGCTCCCGATCGCGAAGTTCCTGGAATCAGCGCCAGTGCCTGCGCGCAGCCTAGTTTGAAGGCATCGCTCAGCGACAGATCGTCGACCGACTCGACGCGGATGCGATGCTCGCGGCGTTCGGCCCAGAGAATGATCAAACCACCGACGATGAAGGCGGTGGCCACTACCGGCGGGTTGAACAGCGAAGCCTTGATCGCTTTGCCGAAGAGCAGGCCGATGATCGCCAGCGGCAGGAATGCGACCAGCACATTGAGCGCAAACCGCTGTGCGCCGCGCTCGCTCGGCAGCCCACGCAGCACCTGCATGATCTTCGCCCGGAACTCCCAGCAGACCGCCAGGATGGCGCCGGACTGGATGACGATCTCGAACAGCTTGCCGCGTTCGTCGTTGAAATCGAGCAGCGCACCGGCGAGGATCAGGTGACCGGTCGACGATACCGGCAGAAACTCGGTGACGCCTTCGACGACGCCGAGAATCAGGGCTTTCAGGAGCAGCAGCAGGTCCACGCGCGACTTTCAGCAAAAAGTCGCATTCTAGCACTCAGGGTCGGGTTGCCTGTTCCAGAGCCGACAACCAGACCATCGCCTGCTGTCGATTCTCGCCGCACATCTCTTCCGACGGCCGCAGTCCGGCACAAAACGGCGGCCGCTCGGCGCGACCCCACAAGCGGCAACGCCGGTCGGCGGTCAGATTCGCGCAGGTTTCGCCAGCCCCTTTGCCGTCGGGATGGCCTGGCATCGCCGTGGTGACCGAGGGCGCGATGCAGCAGGCGCCGCACCCCGGCCGGCAATCACCCAGCCAGACCATCGCCAGCGGCTTGCGTGTCTACACGGGGCGGATGCGGTGTCTGCTGCTCCGCACCGCTGTCGCTGCCGCCATAGCCGAGCCGCCGCGAAAGTGTTGCCGCCGCTTCCCGGGTGCCCTGGGCAATCGGGCTATCCCAGTCGATGTCGAAGCCGCCGATGAGGCCCAGCGAAGTCACCGCGGCGACCATCCGGCCGGTGTGGCCGAAGACCGGTGCGCTGCAGCCGTTGATCCCCGGCGTCATGCTGCCCGACGCGCGCGCAATACCGTGGCGACGGATTTCGTCGAGGCGCAGCACGAGTTCGGCGGTCTCCGCTGCCGGCGTCGTTCCCGCCGCCTCGGCAATCGCCCGCACCTCGGCCTCGAGCATTCTCTTCAGGTATGGCGAGCGGTAGAAGGCGGAAAAGGCCAGCCCGGTAGCCGAGGTGGTCAGCGGCAGGACGACGCCAGTGCGCAGGGTGACGGTAACCGCGCCACCGGCCTCGACCCAGCGCACGCAGGTCGCCCCGTGGTTGCCCCACATCGCCAGCGCGACCGTTGCGCCGATCTGCTCGCAGAGGTCGTCGAGCACCGGCCCGGCGAGGCGCACCGGATCGAGCCGCGCCAGGCTGGCCAGCCCCAGTTCGAGCGAAAACTCACCGAGATCGTAGCGCCCGGTATTGGCATCCTGCTCGACCAGCCCCATGCGCATGAAACTGACCAGGTAGCGACGAGCCTTGGCTGCCGGCATGCCGGCGTTGCGCGCCACGTCGCGCAGCATCATCGACCGTTGACTGGCGGCCAGGGCGCGCAGCAGGCGCGTGCCGACTTCGATCGACTGAATGCCTTGCCGCTGGCGCGCGAGCTCGGTGCTGTTGGTTTCGGTCATTGGCCTGCTTCACGTGATGATGGTGTTACGCCGCTGGCTGCCGGCCGCGGTCACCGCGGGCGAGACAGCGATGGTCGACCGCGCGTGGATCGGATCGACGCCTTGGCCTCAGGCGAGCGCCTGGATCGCCGCCTCGTAGTCGGGTTCGTCCTTGATCTCGGCAACCAGCTGACTGTGCAAGACCCGGTCACTGCCATCGAGCACCACCACCGCGCGTGCCGCCAGGCCAGCCAGCGGGCCGTTGTTCAAGGCAACGCCGTAGTCCTCGAGAAACTCGCGGCCGCGCATGGTCGACAGCGTGACCACCGAGTCCAGACCCTCCGCGCCACAGAAGCGGCTCAGGGCGAACGGCAGGTCGGCCGAAATGCACAGCACGACGGTGTTGGCCAGAGCGCTCGCGCGCTCGTTGAACTTGCGCACCGAAGTCGCACAGGTCGGCGTATCGACGCTGGGAAAGATGTTCAGCACTTTGCGCTGGCCGGCAAAGCTGCTTAGCGAAACGTCGGCGAGATCCTTGCCGACCAGCGTGAAAGCGGGCGCCGTCTGCCCATTTTGCGGAAAATCGCCGTTGACCTGAAACGGGTTGCCGCCTAGCGTCACTGTGCTCGTCATCATGATTCCTCATCGGGATTGGCGTCTCGGGAAATCCGCGACGCTGCTGACCTCTGGCCAGCGGTCGTTGGGCATTATTCCACAGCGCAAGTTCGCGGTGAAGCGATCGTCATGACGCCTGACG
The DNA here is from genome assembly GCA_003538495.1 of Accumulibacter sp. The sequence goes on along the minus strand of DPSD01000125.1, from coordinate 4,816 downwards.
CCGACGGCCGCACGGCGGGTAGGGCGCCGGCCCGGGGATCAACGCCGCTGCAGTTCGTCCCGCAGCCACCCGCCAGCCGCGAAGGATTGAGGATGCTGGCAAGCACCCGGGTACTCGGGTGCTGCGGGTCCAGCTGGCAAACCAGCTCATGCGGTCGCTGCGCCTGCTGCTGATTGCCCTGGGCGTGGAAGTGGCGCGCGACCAGGCTGTGAAAGGCAAACACCTTGGTCAGGTGAAAGCGCGATCGTTCGGGGTAGCGCGGTTTGAGATCGAACTTGCCGGCAAGAATCTCACTGACTTTCTCCAGCTTGCCGCGCGTCAGGCGCTCCTCGGCCCACGCGATACGTCCGATCAGAATGGCATCTGAAGTCTGACCGAGGCGGTGTTGTTGATGTACGACTCGCGGGCCTCGAAGTCGTAGCGCAGCGCAAGCTCCATCGCCTTGCTGTCATTGACCACCAGACCGATACCGCCACGTACGATCCACGGGGCAAGATCGAGACCACGGGTGGTAAATTGCGCACCGCCACCGGCAAATGCCGAAACGATCGAGGTTTGTCGGGCCATGGTGTCGTAACCGGCGCCGAGATTCGCGATCAGCGTGGTGTTTGGCGTCAGGGCTTGCGTCAGCTTGGCGTTGCCAAACAACACGAACTGTTCGAGCGTTTGTGGCTTGACCATCAGGTTCAGTGCGCCCGCACCGGTTTCACTGTAACCGTCCGCACGGAAGTAGACATAGTCGGCGCGTAGCGAAGGAGTGACGGTGGTAGCCGGTGAGAGAAGATAATCTCGGCTCAGGCCCGCGCCAGCGTGCGCATTCCAGCTGTCGTAATTGGAACTGGCGATGCGATCAACGGTAGCGAAGCTGATATGACGGCGTCCCTTGGTGTCGCCAACGCCAAAGTCTACCTGGAAGTCCACGCGCATGCGTTCGTCGAGCTGATGTTCGCCGTAGCCGATCAGGCGATAGCCATTGACTGTGGCGTCCTGATCGGTCGCTGAACTACTGAGGCTGATATCGCTCTTGGCGTAAGCAAACGCCAGCCCCAGGTTCAGGTGATCCGATACCTCGCCGTCGGCGCCAAGCAGCAGGCCATAACTATTCGCCTTGTAGCCCGGGACGTCATTCACCTCGCCCTGCCTCGCCCAGGAACCGATCGGCTTGATCCAGAACTGGCGATTGGCGAGAAAATGGTCGCCCGAGGACAATCCACGTCGCGCTGCATGACGGGCCTGGATGACACGGTCGTTGGCATTGAGATTGCCGACGATCGCAGTCGGCACCGCTCCGAGCAGCAGCGGCAAGAGGTTGGTGACCGCGTTCGACACCTGCGCCTGCGAAGTCAGCGGCTGGAAGAGGCTGCTGATCGGACCCGTGGGGTCCAGCGCAATGAGCGAATCGATGACTTGCGCCGCACCAGTCCCTGCAGGATTGCCCTGGCCGCTTACGGCGTCGAGGACGCCGTTTGCCGAATTGGCCGCGATCGTCAGATCGACGGCGTTGCCATTCCGCGCGGCGCTGAAGTCGAACAACGTGCTGTTGTCGCTTACGGCAAATGTCGAGGCGTTCAGGGTGCTGGCCTTGATCACCTCGGGAAGGACGGTACCACTGGTCAACGCAGGCGAGCCGACGACATCGACAGCGATCCTTGCCGCCGCTGGCAGGGTCGCGGTGCCGGTGATTTCCAGCTTGCCGAACCGGGTATTGCCGGCGACTGCGGTCTGGAAGACGCCAGCAGAAGTCTGCGTGTAATTGCCGGTGATCGTCGCCGTCTTGCCAGCGGCCACCGCCAGCGTCCCCGCGTTGTTGAACGCCGAGGCAGCTGCGCTGTGTACGCTGACGCCATGCGCCATGTTGAACACGCCGGTCTCGGCGATGTTGAAGGTATCGACGCTGAATTGCCCTTCGCTGCTGAAATGGGCGCCACTGGTGACCTTGAAGGTTGCCATCGGCGCGTGAACGTCGCCGACCAGTCGGGCGCTGGTCCCGACGATGTCGATACTGGCCAGCGAACTGTCGTTGGTGAGCGTGCTGTCGGCAAAGATCGAATAGCGGCCACCCGAAATCGTTCCGCTGTTGACCAGCGATCCGGTGAGCACGGCGTCGCGCATGAAGTAGATGCCGTAGTCGCTGCCGCTGACCAGTCCCTGAGTGGTAATCGACGTCGAAGTCCCGGTCAGCACGTTGATTCCGGAAGCTGCGCCGGTGATCGAACCGGCAGGCGTTACGGTGAGTGTCGGCGAATCGAAAGCGACTTCGCAGGGGCCACTCCTGGCCCTGGCAACCGTCCGGCCGCAGTAGGCGGCGTTGTCGGCCGCGATCAGATTGACGGCGTTACCGGCGACTGCCCCGTTTTGCATGAACGTCGGCGCACCGGCCCCGGAGTCGACGATTTTCGGGGTGAAATTCAGCAGGGCGCTGTTGTCCGCGATCTCGAAACCCCTCGGGGCGGTCAGCGTGCCGGCGGTAACCACATGCACCAGCGTCTCTCCGGCAACCAGGGCATGCGCTGGATCGAGGTTCACGGCTAGCGTATTGCTGTCGGCGAAGTTGGCAACTCCGCCAACTGCCAGCGAGGCGTAGCGAGACGCGCTTTGAGCAGCCAGCTCTAGAACGCCACCGGCGTGCTGCGTGTAGTTGTCGCTGATAAAGGTGCCAGCGAGGCTTCCGCGTTCACCCCCACCAACGTCCAGCGCCGGAATCAGGATGCTCCCGGCGTTATTGACCGGCACCGCCCCGTCAATCTGCAAATGACCGCGAACCAGGCCGCCGGCGAGGTTGTCGATCCTCCCGGCGCCGCGGCCGACGGCAATCGCGACAGCCTGGCTGTTGCCGGTTGCGTTGGCCGTGGCCGAAATCAGTCCGGAGTTGGCGAGTGCACCATCGAACTGCAGAATGTCGACGCCATGCGCCGTGGCGTCGCCCTGGTAGGGGTCATCAGTCGCTGTGGCGGTGGCCCTGATCCTGCCGCTGTTGACCAGCGTGCCATCGAGTCGCCAAATCCGAACGCCATAGGCCGTGACGTCGCTCGGGTAGCTACCACCGCCGCCGATGGCGGTGGCGTTGATCGTGCCACTGTTGAGCAGCGTGCCACCAGGCTGAAGGCCGTCCATCGACACCCCAGAGGCCTTGGGGTAATAGGTGGCGGTTGCTGTGGCGTTGATCGTGCCACTGTTGGTCAGTGTGGCGCTGAGGTCACTGCCCACCAGTACGCCGACGGCCTCGGAATATGCGGTGGAGCTTGCTGCGGCGTTGATCGTGCCGCTGTTGGTCAGCGAGGCATCCTTCGTCGGACCGCTGTAAAACCCGCTGTAAGCCCTGTTGATGGACACACCAGCGGCATAAGCAAGAGCGTAATAGCCGGCCGTACCGGTCGTTGCAGCCGTAGCGCTGATCGTGCCACGGTTGGTCAGCGCGCCACTCATCCCCGCCATCTCGCCGCCATCGCTATCGACCGACACGCCACGAGCATAGGCTTGCGACCACTCGGTGCCAGTCGTAGTGGCGGTGGCGTTGATCGTGCCGTTGTTGGTCAGCTGGCCGTTGAAATCACCCCCGAAGTACACGCCGTCGGCATCGGAATACTGGGCGTCGGTCGCTCGGGCATTGATCGTCCCAGTATTGGTCAGCGTACCGCTCATCGTCGCCGTCTCGCCGTAGTCACCATCGACCGAGACGCCCGCGGCAAGCGCATAGGAAGAATACTTGGCGTTGGCGGTTCCGGCCGTGGCGTCGATCGTGCCACTGCTGGTCAGCGTCCCGCTCAGATCGCCCTTGACGGATACCCCCGTGGCGTAGGCGAAAGCCGTGGAAGTCGCGGCGGTCCTGATTGCGCCACTGTTGGCCAGGACCCCGCTGAGCACACCATCGACGTGTACACCAGCGGCTTCAGCACCCGAATATTCGGCGGCAGCTGCGGTGGCCGCACTGTTGATCGTGCCGTTGTTGATCAGCGTACCGCCAAGGGTGCCGTCGATGTGTACACCGGCGGCGTGAGCGCCAGAGTATTCAGGGGCAGTGGCGGTGGCTGTCGCGTTGAGCGCGCCACTGTTGGCCAGCGTACCGATGAGATTGCCAAAGATGTGCACCGCCAATGCTTTCGAGTAGCCGCTGGTCGCAGCCGCTGTCGCGTTGAGCGCACCGCGGTTGGTGAGCTTTCCCGTCAGGTCCAGACCCAAAGCGATGCCTGACGCTTCGGCATCCGAGCCGTCAGCGGCAGCTTCGAGGACGCCGCTGTTGATCAGCGTCCCGGACATGGCCGGGACACCGTAGATATTCTCGCGAAGCCCGAAAGCCTCGGAGTATCCTTCGCTGCTGACGGTTGCTCTGATCGCGCCGGAATTGGTCAGCATGCCGAGCAGTTCGTCCCTGACGAGAACGCCGGTAGCGCCAAAATACTCGTAAGGCCCGTACCCCAGCTTGCTACCCCAGGCCTGGACCAACCCCTGATTGCTCAAGCGCCCCGAAAGACCGAGATCGCCGTCGTATGAGATTGCCACCCCCGCTCCGGAAACCGTACCGGACGAAGTGATCGTGAAGTCGGCATCGGCGCAGGGCGACTTGGCGGATACCGCGCTGGAAATGGTTGCCGAACCAGAGCACTGCGCATGTGCCGGGGCGATCACCACGGCATTGGCGAAAGCGAGCGCGACGGCACTGCTGATAGCGTTGCGCTGCCAGCCGGACAAACCGGGCTCCGTGGTGCTGATCATCGTCGACCCCTTGGCTTGATAGCAATCGGCTGTGTAATTGCGCAGGCGAGGATACTCAATAGCGATCGACAAATCAACGGGAAGCCTTGTCCACTGTGGTATG
>DPSD01000132.1 GCA_003538495.1 Accumulibacter sp. | reverse complement strand
GCGGGGGGGCGCGGAGGCCCGGGAGCCGTACTTGCCTTCAGGGCCGCCGCGACTGCCGCGCCTGGCGCACCAGCGAAGGCAGCGCCTGGCTGTCCAGCGACTTCAGGAAGGCCTCCAGGGCCTGTCTTTCGGCGCCGTCGAGGTCGATCGGCCGCAGCAGCGGCGAACTACCCGGCACCGGGCCGCCGCCGGCGGCGGCGGCGCGTGCCAGGTCGGCCGACAGGCTGTCGTCGAGCAGGTTCATCAAAAAAGCCTGCGGCCACAGGCGGTTCATGGCTCGATTGATCGGTGCAACCGAGTGCGCCAAGGCATGGATAAGCGCCACCCTGGGCGCCCCGCTGTGCACCTCGCTCACGTCGTGGGCCTCGGTGCGGGACGTGGTTCACGAACACGGCGTGCCCGCTGCAAGACGATCACCAAGGCCAGCACCACCAACGCCGGCAAGAACATCCATTCCTTGCGCGGCCGCTCGGCCGGTACCTCGGCCGACACGATGCGGAAGCCCTGCTCCATGCCCAAACGCGCGGCCGGGCTTCCGAAGCGCACCTGGGTGATCATCAGTTCGTCACCCATGGGCACCACGCTCACACCGGCGCTGGCCAGGCGCTCGCGCGCGCCTGCCTGCGCTCCCAGTGGCAAGAGCACCCCTTTGCGAATGTCCTTGCCATCGAGGTTGGTGCCTTCGATCCAGAGGCGTTTGGTGGCGTTGGCCGGGGCTTGCTCGATCAGTTGTCCCATTTCGGCAGCAGGCACCTCGTCGAACGGCGGATAAAGCATGTCCCAAACATAACCTGGCCGAAACAGGGTGAAGGTCACCGCCAGCAGCAGCACGGTCTCGTACCACCGCGAGCGCACGATGAAGTACCCCTGGGTCGCGGCCGCAAAAACCAACATGGCCACCACCGCGCTCGCCACCGTCAGGGTGAAGTGCAGCGGCCCTTCGATGCCGATCATCAGCAACTGGGTGTTGAAGATGAACAGGAACGGTAGGATGGCCGTGCGCATGCTGTAGAAGAACGCGGTGACACCGGTCTTGAGAGGGTCCGAGCGTGCAATGGCCGCCGCCGCGAACGAGGCCAGCCCCACTGGGGGAGTCACATCGGCCATGAGGCCAAAATAAAACACGAACAGATGCACCGCGATCAACGGCACGATGAGCCCGCTCTGCGCCCCCAACTCAACCACCACCGGCGCCATCAGCGTGGACACCACGATGTAGTTGGCGGTCGTCGGCAGTCCCATGCCCAGGATCAGGCAGATCACCGCCACCAGCCCGAGCATGACCATCAGGTTGCCGCCAGAGATCAGTTCGACCAGTTCGGTCATCACCAGGCCGATGCCGGTCAGCGTCACGGTGCCGACGATGATGCCGGCGGCGGCGGTGGCGATACCGATGCCGATCATGTTGCGCGCACCGGTGACCAGACCGTCGAGCAGATCCTGAGCACCCTGGCGAAACGCGCCGCCAAGATCGCCACGGCTGCGGAAGTGGGCAATGATCGGTCGCTGGGTGACCAGGATGAACATCAGGAACACCGTCGCCCAGAACGCCGACAACGCGGGCGACAGTTCCTCGACCATCAGATTCCAGATCAGCACCACCACCGGCAACAGGAAGTGCAGGCCCGATTTCAGCGTCGGGCCCGCGTCGGGCAGCGTTTCGATCGGCTGGTTCGGATCATCCATGTGCAGTTCCGGATAGCCGGTACCGAACTTCAACAGGCCGACGTAGGTGGCGAGCATCAGGACACCGACGATATACAGCGAGGCATCGCCGGTGAAGTCCTTGATCCAGCCCAGCCCGTAGTACACGACCCCAGCCAGGATGACCATGCCCGACACGGTCATCAGGAAGGAAATCATCCGCGAGCTGAACGAGTTCTCGTGCTTGTGCGGGATACCGCGAATGTCGGCCTTCATCGCTTCGAGGTGCACGATGTAGAACAGCGCGATGTACGAAATCAGCGCCGGCAGGATCGCGTGCTTCAGCACCTGCGTATAGGGAATGCCGACGTACTCGACCATCAGAAAAGCCGCGGCGCCCATCACCGGCGGCATGATCTGGCCGTCGACCGAAGCGGCAACCTCGACTGCGGCGGCCTTGTCAGGACGATAGCCCACGCGCTTCATCAACGGGATGGTGAACGTCCCGGTGGTGACGACGTTGGCAATCGACGATCCGGAAATCACGCCGGTGCAAGCCGAAGCGACCACCGCGGCCTTCGCCGGGCCACCGCGCAGGTGGCCGAGCAGCGAGATGGCCGACTTGATGAAGTAGTTGCCGGCGCCGGCCGTTTCCAGCAGCGCGCCGAACAGGACGAACAGGAAGATGAAACCCGACGAGACGCCGAGCGCGACGCCGAAAACGCCCTCGGTGCTCAGCCACAGGTGCGACATGCCCTTGCCCAGCGAGGCGCCCTTGTGCGCGATCATGTCCGGCATGTACGGGCCGAGGAAGATGTAGCCGATGAAGATCGCCGCCAGGATGACCATCGGCAGGCCAAGCGAGCGCCGCGCCGCTTCGAGCAGCAGAACGATGCCGCAGACCGAAGTGGCCAGGTCGAGGGTTGTCGGTTGACCAGGGCGCGTGGACAGTTGCGCGTAGAACACGAACAGGTATGAAGCGCAGAAGACGCCTGCCAGCGCCAGGATCCAGTCCAGCGCCGGGACGTAGTCACGCGGCGAACGTTTGAAAGCGGGATACGCGAGAAAGGCGAGAAAGATGGCGAAGGCCAGGTGGACCGAACGCGACTCGGTGTCATTGAGGACGAAAATGCCCAGAGAATACGGCAGCGGCGAGGCGATCCAGAGTTGGAAGAGCGACCACGCCAGCGCCGTCAACATCACCAGTTTCGCCACCGCGCCGGTCGGCTTGCGGCCACCGGTGTCAGCCTCGGCGACCAGTTGCTTGAGTTGCTCGTCCGAGAGGACGGCTTCAGGTTCTTTGTCAGTCATGTGCGCATCTCCGCAGACTTCAAGGAAAAACGGCCCCGATCGGGGCCGTCAGCAGGGCCGCCGGGGAAGGCCAAGGTCTCGCCGATCCCGGTTCTTTCCAGGCGAATTACATCCAGCCCTTTTCCTTGTAGTATTTCACGGCGCCGTCATGCAGCGGTGCCGACAGGCCGTTCTTGATCATTTCCTTGGGATCAAGATGGCTGAACGCCGGGTGCAGCTTCTTGAAGTCGTCCAGGTTGTCGAAGACCGCCTTCACCATCTGATAAACGACATCGTTGGAAACCTTTGAAGAAGAGACAAAGGCCGCTACGACGCCATAGGTGTTGGTCGGGTTCGGGTTGTTCGCATACATGCCACCGGGAATCGTCACCGCCGCGTAGTACGGATAGGTCTTGACCAGCTTATCGACCGCCGGCCCGATGATGTTGATCAACTGCGCGCCACAGGTGGTGGTCGGGTCCTGGATGTTCGCCGACGGGTTGCCGACGACGTAGGCGAAGCCGTCGATCTTGTTGTCGCACAGCGCCGCACCGTGTTCGTCGGCCTTCATCTCGGAGACCAGCGAGAAATCGCTGGTCTTCATCCCCATCGCCGGCAGCAGGACGTCCATCGTTGCGCGCTGACCTGAGCCCGGGTTGCCGATATTGAAGCGCTTGCCCTTGAAGTCGAGCAAGGACTTGACATTGGCGTCCTTGCGGGCGAGCACCACCAGCGGCTCGGGGTGAATCGAGAAGACCGAGCGCAACTCGGGGAAGGGGGCGCCCTTGAACTGCTCGGTTCCCTTCATCGCGTTGTACGCCACGTCGGACTGCGCAACGCCGAAGTCGAGTTCGCCAGCCTTGATGGTATTGACGTTGTACACCGAACCACCGGTGCTCTCGACCGAGCAGCGAATGCCGTGCTTGGCCTTCTCCTTGTTCATCAGGCGGCAGATCGCTCCGCCCGCTGCGTAATACACACCGGTCACGCCGCCCGTGCCAATGGTGACGAACTTCTGCTGCGCAAACGCCGCCGGACTGCCGAGGCTGGCGCATACCGCCAGGGCGGCGGCAAGGGTTGTAAGTTTCTTCATGGTGAGTCTCCTTCCTTATAATTTATCAACGACAACGAACTGTGCGGCCACTGCCTACGGGTAGTGGTCTGGTCATCGGAAGGTATGCGAACCGCCTGCACATTGATTTCCCATCGATGCCAAATCACTGACCGGGTAGCTTTGCATCAGCACGTTCCGGCGCTATCTGCGCTGTTGGCGAACAGCAATCCACAGAAACACTGCGCCATCTGCAGCCCACAAGATGCCAACACGATCGACTTTACACACAAAACAGGGTCGCGCCAAGACCAATTCCAGCGAACTGCCCGGGACCAATCTGACACCAATCCCACACCAGGCCGTGGACAACGTTGTCTTGCTCACCCGATACGGTGGCCATCGCATCATTTCTTCAGCATCCGCTGCACCGCCTCGAGATGCTCCGCTTCGTTATGGCACATCCCCTGAAACGACGCGCAAAGATCGAGGAAGTCCCTCAGCTCCATGCGTTGTGCCATCTTCATCAGGCGCTTGGTCAGGCGCACCGCCTTCGCCGGCTGGGCAGCAAAGCGCGCGGCAAGTTCCATTACCCTGGGCATCAGCTGCTCGGGTTCGAGCACCTCGAGCACGACCCCGAGCGTCCTGGCTTCGGCGGCGGTCACCATGCGTCCGCTGAGGGTCAGCTCGAATGCCTGCTGGTAGCCGATCAGCCGCTGCATGAACCACGCGCCGCCGTCACCAGGAATGATGCCGAGGTTGAGGAAGGTCTCGCCGAAGGTGGCCCGGCTTGAGGCAAGGCGGATATCTGCCATGTTGGCGAGATCGAAACCGGCGCCAACCGCCGCACCGTTGATCGCCGCGATCACCGGCACTTCAACGTCGTTCAGCGCCAGCGGGATCCGCTGAATGCCACGGCGATAGCGCTGGGCGACCTCGGCCACGCCGCCCGCGAAATCACCGCTGCGCCTGGCCATGTCCTTGACGTTGCCACCCGCCGAGAAGGCCGACCCGGCACCGGTGATCACCAGTACGGATACGTCGTCACAGCGGTTGACCCAGTCGGCGACGCTGACGATCTCGTCGATCAGGCGCGTACCGGTCAGCGCGTTGCGGACATCGTCGCGATTGAGCGTCAGGGTGGCAACACGGTGGTCGAGTTCGAGCAGGGAGTCACAGAGCAGCGGTGCGTTCATTGCGAATCATCCTTCCCGGGGATTGTCGTTCTTGCCGGCAGCGGCCCGGACGACGATTATCCTGGCGTCGACCACGGCATAGCCATCGTCCAGAGCAATGACCGGATTGAGGTCCAGTTCGGCCAGTTGCGGGTAGGCGTCGACGATGCTCGACACTTTCAACAGCAAATCGACCAGTGCGTCCTTGTCGACCGCCGCTTCGCCGCGAACGCCTTCGAGGATCTTTCGCGACTTGATTTGACCGACCATCGAACACGCATCGTCGTAGGACAGGGGAATCGCGCGAAAAGCGACGTCCTCGAGGATTTCGACGAAGATGCCTCCCAGCCCGAACATCAGCACGGACCCGAAAACCGGGTCGCGAATAACGCCGATGATCACCTCGACACCCTTGCGCGCCATCGGCGTGACCAGTACCCCTTTGATCACCGCCTGCGGATCGTAGGCCCGGCAGGAATCGATGATCTCGTCGAAAGCGACGCGCATGCCAGCCTCGCCGAGGACCTTGAGTCTGACCCCGCCAGCATCCGACTTGTGCAGGATATCCCGGGACACCACCTTCATCGCCACCGGCTGCTCGGCAAAGTACGCGGCGATTCCGGCCAGATCGCCGGCGGCGCCAGCGAGCATTTCTTCCGGGACGGCGACGCCATGCGCGCGCAGCAGATCCTTGGCTTCGAACTCGAACAGGTCCCGCCCCTCGGCCTGCGCCGCGGCAAAAGCAGCCTGCGCCCGACGATTCGGGAGCACCGTCGGCAGCTTCCGGTCACCGGCGCGGGCCGCCAGGTACAGCCCGCGCTCGCCCAGCGCCGACAATACCCGCACCGCGTGCTCGATCGAGCTATACACCGGCAGCCCGGCCTGATGCAGCCGACGCAAAGCCGGTGGATTGACAGGCGCATAGAGGCTATAGACCACCAGCGGCTTGTCGGTCCTGCGGGCCAGCTCGATCATCGATTCTGCACCGCGCATCTCGCCGCCCAGCAGGTCTTCGGCAAAGCGGGTGTGATAGCCACCGAACATCCCGACCAGGAAGATACTGTCGACCTGGTCATCTTCGGCAACGATTTCCAGACAATCGGCAAGCAGCGCCGGGTTGGCATCGCTGCTGCCGGCAACGTCGACCGGATTGACCAGCGAGGCCTGCGGGAAGAGGATTCTGCCAAGCCGCTGGCGCGTTTCTTCGCTCAGCTCGGCCAGTTCCAGGCCGGCTTCGGTCAGTCGGTCGGAGGCGATGGTCGCCTGGCCGCCACCGTCGGCAACCACCGCAACGCGCTTGCCGCGTGCCTTCTGCAGCAGGGCCAGGCCCTCGGCGACTGGCAGAATCTCGTCCGAATGCTGCACCACGCTGACGCCCACCTGCCGCAACAGGTCGACGGTCATCGCATAGCTGCCGGCCAGCGCCCCGGTATGCGAACTGGCCGCCTTCTGACCGGCTGCGGTCGACCCGGATTTGTAGACCACCACCGGCTTAAGCACGGTAATCTCGCGCGCCGCGTCGAGGAATCGCCGCCCGTCGCGAAAGCCTTCGACGTAGAGCGTGGCGACGCGCGTGTTCGCGTCTTCGCCAAGATAGCGGAGGTAGTCGTTGAAGCCGATATCGGCCTGGTTGCCTGGACCGGCATAGGTGCTGAAGCCGACCTGGCCGTTGCGCTCGGCTTCGAGCACCAGCGCCAGCAGCATGTTGCCCGATTGCGAGATCAGGCCGATATCGCCGGCCTTGACGTTGTTCAGCGCCAGCAGATTGACCTTCTTGTGCAGGTTGAACATCCCCGACGTGTTCGGGCCGATGACCCGCACGCCGCTGCGCCGGGCGGCGGCCAGCAGCTCCTGCTCAAGCCTGATGCCGTCGGGACGGCCCGTTTCGCGAAATCCACTGGCCAGGATCACCGCACCCTTGACGCCCTTCCTGCCGCACTCCTCCAGCAGGCCCGGCACCGTGGACGCAGGGGTGCAAATGAGCGCCAGATCGGCGGTCCCCGGAATATCGGCCAGCGAGCGATAGGCCTTGACGCCGAGCACCATGTCCACTTTCGGATTGATCGGGTAGATCCTGCCCGGGTAGCCGTCCTTGATCAGACCGACCATCGCCTTGTAGCCGCGCTTGGTGGGATCGGCCGAGGCGCCGACAATGGCGATCGAATCGGGGGCGAGGAAGTCGTGCAAGGGGCTGCGTTGTGCTGCCGGATGGTTGGTATTCATGGTCAGCGCCCCCTGAAAACCGGCGGGCGCTTTTCGGCGAAAGCGTCGAGGCCTTCCTGCCAGTCCTGCGTCGTGCCGACGAACATCATGCCTTCGAGCTCGGCGGTCAGCGCGGCGTCGAGGGTGCGTTCAGCCGCCATGTTCAGCTGCTCCTTGGCCAGCTGCATCGAGAACGGCGCCTTGCCGGCGATCTTGCCGGCGAACTCTCGCGCCGCGTCGATAAATCCGTCATCTGGCAACACCCGGTTGGCCAGCCCGATGCGCATCGCCTCGGCACCCCCGATCCGTTCGCCGAGAAAGACCAGCTCGCGCGCCTTGGCCAGCCCGACCAGGCGCGGCAGCAGGTAGGTGACGCCCCCCCCCAGGAAGGTACCGATGCTGATTTCCGGCAGGCCGATCTGCGCGCTCTCGGCCATCAGCAGAAAGTCCGCTGCGATGGCCATTTCCGCGCCGGCGCCGAGCGCGTAGCCATTGACGGCGGCGACGACCGGCTTCGACAGCAGCAGTAGCCGCTTGCAGACGATCTGCTCGCCCTGCAGGTATTGTCTTCGGTCGAACGCCGTTCGCCCGGCCTGGTGCGCCTTGAGATCAGCGCCGACGCAGAAGGCCCGGCCCTCGCCGGTCAACAGCACCACGCGCACATCGCCGTCGGCCTCGGCGATACCCAGCGCGACGGTGAGTTCGTCGTACAGTTGCTGGGTCACCGCGTTGAGCCGCTGCGGTCGATTCAGACGGATCTCGGCGATCCCGCCGGCGGATCGATAGATGATCGTTTCGGTCAGCACAGGCAGCACTCCTCTGTCTGCGGTAAATGAACCCACGGGCGCCACTCGAAAACCGGGGAACCGCGCCGGGCGATCTCAAGCAGGCAGTTCCTGAATCGACGACGGCGATGCCTCGAGTGCCGCCAGCGCGTCCTCGGTAAATATGCGCAAGCCGAGTTCGGGCCGGTAGCCATGAATCTCCTTGACGTCCAGTGCGCGCATGAAGGTGATGATTTCCTGACTGATCACCTGGCCCGGGACCAGAATCGGAAAACCGGGCGGATAGGGAATGACGAAAGTGGTGGACACCAGCTGGCGGCCGGCGGCAATTGCCTTCTCGATGGCGTTGCCCGCGATCGGCACGTAATCGCACTTGCTTTCGTCGTAGGCCAGGAAATACGCCGACCGAATGTCGCCCTCGGGGGTACCTTCGCCGGAGCTCAGGCGAAACGAATCGTGGAAGCGACTGAAGTCCGGCAAGGGCGGCAGATCCTCGCGCAAGGCCTTGACCCGCCGGTCAAAGATCTTGCGCTCGACGTTGCTGGCGTAGTCCAGGCGTTCATCCAGATCGCGGGCAATGTTGACCAGCACCTCGATCAGATAGGCTACCGACGAGCGCGTGGTCCCGATGTTGGTCATGAACAGCACGGTGTTGCGCGAGGTCTTGTTGATCTGGATGCCGTGCCTGTCCATCAGGATCGCGTTCTTGAAGGTATCCCCATCCCAGCCCGAAGCGGACACCGACAAGGTGATCCGCGTGGCGTCGAGGACGAATTCGTCCTCGGTCCAGGCGCTGACGATGTCACTCCAGCCATGCTCGGGATCCCAGTAACTCTTGATGCCGGACCTGCGATACTCGGCAGGAATCATTTCGGCGACGGTGAGGACGTGGAAATACTTGCTGATCAGCGGATGGGTATTGATCACCTTGCGCAACGACATGGCCTGCTCGACCTGCCGCTGAATGAGTTCGAAGCCCTCGAGTTCAACCTGCCGTCGGCCGATATCCAGCGAGGCGATGATCTGGTAGTTGGGCGAGGTCGAGGTGTGCGTCATATAGGCCTCGTGAAAGGCCTGCTCGACCTCGTCCTTGAAGTCCTGATCGTGGACATGGATCATCGAACCCTGGCGCAGAGCGGTGAGCGTCTTGTGGGTGGACTGGGTAGCATACGCGCGCACGCGCACCTTGTCCGGGTCCGGCATCAGCCGGGTCTTGAGCAAGGTTTCGTCGTCGGCATCAACCATTTTTGCCTGGTACTTGGCGTAGGCCGCCCGATACTCGTCGGAACGATAGCGCTCGCGCAACTGCCCGGCGCAGTGCATCGCCGTCCGCCGCCGGTACGCCGGACCAAAGCGGGCAAAGGCAAACCACGCCTCGTCCCACAGGAAGACCAGGTCCGGCTTGATCGCCAGGCACTCCTCCATCACCCGCTCGACGTTGTACACGATGCCGTCGAAAGTGCAGTTGGTGAGCAGCAGCATCCTGACGCGGTCCAGCTTGCCGGCCGCCTTCAGCTCCAGCAGCCGGTGCTTGATTTCCCGGGTCGGCACCGCGCCATACATCGAATAGGCGTCAAGCGGATAGCTGTCGAGATAGACCACCTGCGCCCCGGCCAGGACCATGCCGTAGTGGTGCGACTTGTGGCAGTCGCGATCGACCAGAACAATGTCTCCCGGGCGGACAATCGCTTGCACGACGATCTTGTTGCAGGTGGAGGTGCCGTTGGTGGCGAAAAACGTCTGTTTCGAGCCGAACGCGCGAGCGGCCTTTTCCTGCGCCCTCTTGATCGGCCCGTGCGGTTCCAGCAGGCTGTCGAGCCCGCCCGAGGTAGCCGAGGTTTCAGCGAGGAAGATGTTCATCCCGTAAAAGTCGCCCATGTCCTTGATCCAGTGGGAACAGGTGATCGACTTGCCGCGGCTGATCGGCATCGCGTGAAACACCCCGGTGGGCTTGCGGGCGTATTCCGTCAAGGCGTTGAAGAACGGCGCCTCAAAGCGCTTGGCGACGCCGCGCAGGATGTTCAGGTGCAGGTCCAGATGATCTTCCTGGTTGTAGAACACGCGCTGACAGTTGCCCAGCCGGGTGCCGGCGATCTCTTCGACCGACTGGTCGGTAAACAGGTAGACATCGAGCTCGGGACGAAGCTTGGCGATCGAGCGGCATAGCTCGGGACCGTACTCCTTGGGTTCAATGGCCTCCAGTGCCTCCTCGTCGAGCCGCGACAGGTAGCGGTGGAGAAGTTCCAGAGTCTGCTCCGACTCGCGCTTCAAGCCATTGCGAACCACTACCGCCTGCAGGTTGTGGTTGAACATCACGGCGATCAAGGCATCGGTCAGGCTGGGCACGAACACCAGCTCATACACGAAGGGGTCCTCCAGACGCCGCATTCCGCCAAGCGTGCGACGCAGATTCGCTTCCTGCATTGCTGACAGGTTGTCTACGATCAGCACTTCAAAGTAGAGCAAATCCTTGCCGCGCTGCTCATTGGACTCGTCGTCGGGACTGCCCTCGGACAACTCCTCGACATCGTGGTGATGCGGATTCTGCCGATAGCTGTTGCTCAGCAGCGAGCGGCAGATATTCCGCACGGTACCTGCAAGTACGTCAAATCGACCCGTGCTGACCAGTTCGCCGAGTCGGCCGAAGGTATCGTGACCCGGGAACGCCCAGTAGAGTTCGATCGGACGCAAGGCCTCGATCAATTCGACGACCTTGTTCTGGGCGTAGATTCTCTTCCGTTCGGTTTGACTTTCGAGGAGTTGTTCGCTGGCGATCTTCAGGGCACTCCAGCGGTCGGTCCGCAGCTGCAGCGCGCTGTAGTATTCACCAAGGGATTTCTTGCTCTTGCTGTCTGCCTTCATGGTCTTGTCTCCTCACGCAGGTCGATGCCTCGTGTAATGTGATGTGGCCGTGGCGAATTGCCAAACTCGATAAGCCGCTCGCCCGGAGTGAAATCTGCAAATGACTGTGACCAGTCAAGTCCTGGCCAGAAAAAATCGGCACGGCCTTCGCTCGGCCAGTAGGCGGCCGAGTAGAGCGTACCCAGACCGCGGGCAAACGCGTGCGAGTAGATCGGCGCTTGCAGGAACGCCGCGATCAGCTTCTCGCTGCTCAACTCGCTGTCCTGCAGCATCAGCCGCAGCCGCCGAAGACGCTCGACGGTCGACGTGGCACGCGCGTGCTGGTGCCATTCGACCTTCTGCTGGTGATTGGTCACCGCCGCCAGACGCCGGATGTCGCCGGTCTTGCCTGGCGCCAGGTAGACCGTCGCGAACTCCCCGCGACGATCGATCACGGTCACGTTGTAGCTCATATGCACCGGCACCCGCACCAGTGCGGCGCTGGCCTCATCGGCACGAGTGCAGGTTTCCAGCACGTAGCGCAAGACCAGCGGCACTCCGAAACCTTCGCCGATGTCGAGACGACCACCAAACGACAGGGACACCGCCAGGCCATCCTCGTTGATGCCGTCGA
>DPSD01000656.1:445-6492 GCA_003538495.1 Accumulibacter sp. | reverse complement strand
CCCTGTGGCAGAACGTCGATGGCATCGACAACCACCACGTCCTGTTCAGCGCCAATCCCCTGCTAGTCGGTGTGTTTACGCGCCTTGGCGAGACGATGCTTCCGCTGACCTATCCGGTGGACGAATTGACGCCGATTCTCAACGCGCTGGAAGCCGAGCCGCCGGCTCAGATAGCCACCACGGAACTTCCCCGCGAGGCCGCCGGGGGGGACGGCCAGGAGTCGGCGGCGTCTCCCGCCCGGAAATGGCGGATTGGCGGGTAGAGCGTTTTGTCGGCGGGTCACGGCCGAAAGCGAACGCTGAAGACAGCCGCGCTCTGGCCGCCACCGTGGCTTTAGCGACTTCATGCTTCGGAGGAGTGAATTTTGGAAGACCGCGTTTCCGAGCTTGAAGTCAGGATCACTCTTGCCGAGGATCTGGTGGAAGAGCTCAATCTGACTGTCTATCGACAACAGCAGCAGATCGACTTGTTGCAGCAGCAACTGCGCCATCTCTACCGGCACCTGCAGGAGGCGCCGACAACCGTCGACAAGAGCAACCCGCGCGACGACATTCCGCCGCATTACTGAGCAAGGACGACACCCGTTGCTGGGTCTTCCGGCGCCGGCACAGGCCATGTCTTTCGGTCGCCTTCGTCACCGCGGGATATTGCTGACGAGCACGCGCGTCCTTTCTTCACCGCGGGGGCGCTGACCATTTTTGTTCCGGATTCCTGTCAACCGCTGCCGCCAGCGAGCGTTATGCGCACCATGGGTGGGAAGCAAACAAGAACCTTCGACAGGAGAAAAGAAATGGGAAGCCTGAGCACAGAGTCGTATGAGCAGTTCCTTGATTCACTAAAGCAGGCTGGTGTCGAGATCAGCAATGAGCGCGAGCTGCGTGAGCGTCTGGCCGAGGCCCAGCGCTGGCGTTTCGCTTTCGCCACCCTGGCCGCCAACGGTCGACAGTTGGGGATTCGCTTCCAGGACGCCGGATGCAGCGTAAACAACGCGGATATCCACCGCGCCTTCGCCCGTTTCCAGATCCCTGAAAATCTGGAAACCACCTTCGCCGCCAGCCTGCGGGCTGATCACTGATCGCTGGCTGCGTCTGCAAGCGGAGACGACCAGCATCTCCGCGACCGCCGATCCCTGGGTGACTCCGGGGTATCGGGGAACCCAGATGACCGCCTTGACGCGGGCCTCGTTCAGGGTCCAGCGCCGGCAGAATCGGCGTCAGCGGAGTGTTTCAGAGTGGTCCTTGTTTCACGCTTGATCGACGTGGCGCGTGGACTCCTTCACTCTTGTTGGACGACGACTTCACGGTGAGTCATAATGTCGCCATGAACGAGTCCCCTCCCCAGGATCCGCGTCGTCGGCTCCGCGAACTTCTGTCCGTCCCCGAGCGCGATCGCACTGATCCGCAATGGGATGAAATCATCGAGCTCGAGATCACCTTGGCTCCGGGGAACCGCGAGTCCGAGCGGCCTTCGGACCGGCAGCCCGGGCAGCAGGATCGGCGCCAGGCTGTCCCGACTCCCGGGCGTCGGCCGGAGCCGCGCAAGACCGGCCCCAGGCCAGTTGGCCCACGTCCGGAGCAGCGACCGCCGGTGGTCAGACCGGACCCCGGCTCTGAAGGGCCGACTGACATGCGCGCCCCGGATTCCCGGGCGATTCCCAAGCGACATGGTCGGCGGCCCAGGCGCCCACCGGAAGCCCCCAGCGACAGCTGAATCAACTCCTTCAACGGATTCCGGATGCCACTCGCGGTGGTTTGACCCAGGGGCCGACGCGCCACCTTGAGGCCGCGCGGCAAGGGCTGCCCTCTACCTGCTATCGGGCCGCTCCCCCCGGGTCGGGCCGCACCCCCGATCCGGCGGCGTCGCTACCGTGCGCTCGTGGTGCCCGATCGCGCAGGATCAGTGTCGGCGAGGCAAACGGGGCGAGACGTTCGAGGAAATCGAGCAGTTCGAGGACCGGCGAGCTGCGGAAAAACGTCGCCATCGGCGTTTCGATCCAGATCCGGTCGACGTAGGCCCAGAGTTCGTAAGGTGTGTCGCCCACGTGGTCAGCGTCGCGGTCGAATCCTTGGTAGTCGTCCCAGTAGTTGCCACGCCATTCGTTCTGGTCCACGTGGCCGCTTTCGCCAACCAGTGCTTGCCAGAGATTGTGCTCGAAGCGGTTGCCCAGGACGAGATGACCGCCTTTCTCGCCATAGAAGCTGACGCCGGTGAAATTGTGTGCAATGCGATTGTCGATCACCGTGATGCGATTGATCGCGTGCATCGGCGAGTCGGACATCAGACCGACGGCGCAGTGAATGATTTCGTTTCCTTGAATCAGCGTGGTGCCGCTTTCCTTTAAAGCGATGCCGGCGCCACTGGCGCCGATGGCATGCATGATCTGGTTGTGACGGATGATCACGCCGTCGGAGTTGAGCGTTGTAATCCCGGTCGCGTTGTCGGTGAAAACGTTCTTTTCGATCAGAGTGCGATGTGCAAGGAGCAGATTCAGCGCCCGGCGGCTGTCAACAATGCGGTTCCCGATAAATCGGTTATGCAGTGAATTGCTGACCGTGACATCGCGGATCCGGGCAATGTCGTTGTCTTCGATGCGGTTGGCCGAACTGTACCAGAGGCGAACGCCGTCGCCCCGGTCGGCGGGGTCCGGATGCCTGGAGCGAATGCGGTTGCCGACGATGTGATTGTTGTTTGACCCCTGCAGGGTGATGCCGAACAGGACATCGTCGATGACGTTGTTTTCGATCACGTTGTGCGAGCCGTTCTCGATCAGCAGGCCGGAGTCGATGCTGTCGTGGGAATCCCCCGAGCGCTTTAGATGGAGTCCGCGCAAGGTCACGCCGCTGGTCCGAAGCGTTACTACCGTGCCTTTGCCACCCCCATCGACGGTGATCTGGCCCTTGCCGTCAATGGCTATCGGCCGGCTGATAACGACCGGTCCGGCGTAGACGCCAGGTGGCGCACCCAGGGTGCCGCCGGTTGGGGTGAGATCGATCCAGGTCTGTAGCGGTGGCGGAACCGCCGCTGCGCGAGTCGCGTGCAAGGGGGTGAGCAAGGCGGCCAGCAGCGCGGCGACGAGCAGTGCGCGCGCGGGCGGCCGTTGCACCAGCGGCGGCCGGAGGCGAACAATCAGCTCTTGTTCTCGGATCGCAGCCACAGGCATTTGCCTTTGCTTGCCTCCTGGATGCTGGTCAGTAACTTCTGATGCTCAGCGAGTTCTTCCTGGCTGGCGCGCTTGACGCGCAGCGCTTGGCGCTGGCCCGAGGTGGGCGTCCTGCGGGCTGCGTCGTCCCGGCTGGCGCTGTCATCGCCGAGGTCCATGATCAGGCTTTCCTGGCCGCGGGTCATCGCCAGATAGACCTCGGCCAGAATCTCCGCGTCGAGCAGGGCGCCATGCAGCGTACGGTGCGAGTTGTCGACGCCGTAGCGATCGCACAACGCGTTGAGGTTGTTCTTCTTGCCCGGGTGAAGATCCTTGGCCATGCGCAGGGTATCGCAGACGGCGTGGCAGACGGTGTCGACCGGCGCCATGTCCAGTAGCGCCAGCTCGGCGTTCAGAAATCCGACGTCGAACGCGGCGTTGTGGATAACCACTTCGGCACCGCGAACGAAATCGAGGAATTCGGCCGCGACGTCGACAAAACGTGGCTTGTCGAGCAGAAACTCGCGGCTGATTCCGTGCACCGACAGCGCGCCAGCGTCAATCTCTCGATCCGGGTTCAGGTAGCGGTGGAAATGGCGATTGGTCAGCCGCCGGTTGAGCATCTCGACGCAGGCAATCTCGATGATGCGATGGCCGAGTTTGTGCTCCAGTCCTGTGGTTTCAGTATCGAGAAAGACCTGGCGCATGGCTACTTTCGATCGGTGGCGGTTGCTGGCGGCGCCTGCGAGGCGGGATTCTGGAGTGCGAGCTCAACGATTGCTGGCCGGCTCTGCGCTCGTGGAGTGGCGACGTGGCAGTTCATCCATGCCGCGATTGGCGAGGGCGTCGGCGCGCTCATTGCCGACTTGCCCGGCGTGCCCCTTTACCCAGAACCACTGAATCTGGTGCCGGCTGGCGGCTTCGTCTAGGCGTTGCCAGAGATCCGCGTTCTTCACTGGCTTCTTGTCCGAGGTGCGCCAGCCATTGCGCTTCCAGTTGTGAATCCAGGCGCTGATTCCCTTTTGCACGTACTGAGAATCGGTATGCAGGTGCACCGTGCTTGGCCTGGTGAGCGCCTCAAGCGCGTAAATGGCTGCCATCAGTTCCATCCGGTTATTGGTGGCATCCGCTTCGCCACCCCACAGTTCCTTCTCGTGATCGCCGAACTGCAGGACCGCTCCCCAGCCGCCGGGGCCGGGGTTGCCGCGACAGCCGCCGTCGGCGTGGATGGTGACGACTTGCCGATCATTCATGTCTTGCGATTTCCTTTTCGCTGACTACCGACAGGGCCTTGCGAGGAGCGCCCTGCTGCTTCCAGTTGGGCATGATCAGGCGCATGCTGTGCACCCGCTTGACCGCGCGCAGTACGTAGACGCCGCCAGCGAAGTTCCACCAGCGACTGCCGCTGGCTTCGATGAAGCGCCAGTGCCTTAGCCACCGTTCATTTTTGAACGGTGGCGCGTAACAACCGTAGCTGCCGCGGTCGGCCTCGAAGCCGAGCAATTGCAGCCAGTCCTTGAGGCGCGACACCGACAGGTAGTGGCCGTTCCACGGAAAGTGCCGCGGGCAGTTGGGGAGCCGGCGGCGAAGACCCCAGATCGAGATCGGGTTGAAGCCGGCAATGACGACCTCGCCTTCCGGAATCAGCACCCGTTCCACTTCGCGCAGAATCTGGTGCGGGTCATCATGGAACTCGAGAACGTGCGACATCACCACCAGATCGATGCTGTTGGCCGCGAACGGGAGTTGGCGCAGATCACAGAGGACATCGACCTTGCCCGAGTCGTCTGCCACCTGCCGCAGCGGGATGCGATTCTGGGCCAGCAAGCTGCATTGTGGCAGACCCAGCTGGATCGCGTTGTAGCCGAACACGTCGGCCACGACAGCGTCGATTGCTGCCTGCTCCCAGGCCATGACGTAGCGCCCCGGCGGCGTTTGAAGCCAGGCGTCGAGGCCAGGAATTGACATTTTCCGCAGTTCTTCCACAATTGAGCGATGTTCGACGTCATCCGCATTCCGGCCTTCAAGGATAACTACATCTGGTTGTTGCGCCAAGGCGCGTCGGCTGCCGTCGTTGATCCCGGCGACGCGCGCCCCGTTCTCGAGGTGCTCGACCGCGAAGGATTGTCACTGACCACCATTCTGGTCACCCACCACCATGCCGATCATCAAGGTGGGGTGGGCAGTCTGCTGGCCCGCTACCCGGCCGAGGTCTTCGGTCCGGCGGCTGAATCGATCGCCGGAGTCACCAGGCCACTGGCTGGCGGAGAGACGATCCAATGTGCGTTCTCGGACGTCCGCTTGCAGGTGATCGCGGTCCCCGGGCACACGCTCGGGCACATCGCCTATTATGGCGCAGGCTGCCTGTTTTGTGGCGATACCCTGTTCGCTGGCGGCTGTGGTCGCTTGTTCGAGGGCAGCGCGGCGCAGATGGCCGATTCCCTGGCGCGGTTGGCGGCCTTGCCCAACGATACGGCTGTCTATTGCGCGCATGAGTACACCGAGGCCAATCTGCGCTTTGCGATGGCGGTCGAGCCGGGTAATCGCCGCCTGCAAAGCCGCGTCAACGAAGTGGCGGTGGCACGCGCCAACGGGTGGGCGACGGTCCCGTCGACGATTGCCATCGAGAAAGCGAGCAACCCGTTCTTGCGCTGCAGCGAGCCGGAAGTGGCGGCATCGGCACGGCGCAGGGTAGTCGACGCCGACGACGAGGTGGCGGTTTTTGCCGCCCTGCGTGATTGGAAGAACGGCTTCTGACCGTTTCGTCAGGCGGATTCCGGGCCGCCGTTCAGTGCCACGGCGCTTGGCTGTGCTGACCGCCATGCCTGCCTGAGTGTATCGAGTACCTTGCCGACCTTGAACGGTTTGACGATGAAGCCACTGGCGCCGCTTGTTCAATGCCCTGAA
>DPSD01000656.1:0-165 GCA_003538495.1 Accumulibacter sp. | reverse complement strand
AGCCACTGGCGCCGCTTTGAATCGATTGGTGAACGTTGTCGACGCTGGGGGTGCCGGTAACCATCACGATGGCGATCTCCGGGTACATACCCTTGATCGTCTGCAGCGCTTCGAGGCCGCTCATTTGCGGCATGACCACGTCCATGCAGATGATATCGGGCCGCA
>DPSD01000538.1 GCA_003538495.1 Accumulibacter sp. | reverse complement strand
CGCTTGACCTTGGCGACTTCGGCGGCTTGCGCCTTCGGGCTGAGGTTCTTGTGAACGATTCCGATGCCGCCCTCCTGGGCGAGGGCGATCGCCAGGCGGCTCTCGGTGACGGTGTCCATGGCCGCCGACACCAGTGGCAGATTGAGGCTGATGTTGCGGGTCAGGCGCGTCTTGAGGTCTACGTCGCGCGGCACGACGACCGAGTGGGCCGGGACGAGGAGGACGTCGTCGAACGTCAGCGCCCGTTGGATTAAACGCATGGCCTTTGATCCGAGGTCACAAAAACGTATTATACAGTGTGCTCCCCAACCGCTGAACGACCATGAAGCGCATTGCCTTTGCTGCTGCCACCCTGTTTGCCGCGCTGGCGGCGGAAGCGCAGATCTATCAATGGCTGGACGAGAACAACAAGACCGTGATCTCCGACAGACCGCCGGTCGGCAAGGTCAAACAGCCGCGGCTGATCGACGCCGACGCGCCGCCGGCGGGCAGCGAAGCCGGCAAGACGCTGGCCGACCGCGAGATGGACTTCCGCAAGCGCCAGAAGGAGTCGCGCGAGGGCGCCGACAAGGCCGAAAAAGACGCCTACGCGGCGGCGCAAAGGCGGGAAAATTGCGACGCCGCCCGCCGCCTGCTGCAGGTCCTGGAATCCGGCGAGCGGGTGTCGATGCGTGACAACAAGGGCGAACGTTACTATCTCGACGAGGCGCAGCGTGAACAGGAGATTGCCAGGGCGCGCCAGGCCGCGCAAACCAGTTGCAAGTGAGCGGCTCCGCTCACTCGCTGCTGTCGCCGTCACCGGCGCCCTTTTTCATGACCTTGCCGGCGGCGGCACGCTGTTTGCGCACTTCCTTGGGGTCGGCAATCAAAGGCCGGTAGATTTCGACGCGGTCCTGATCGCGCAAGGGCGCGTCGGGTTTGGTGAGCTTGGCGAAGACCCCGATCTTGTTCCTGGCCAGGTCGATTTCCGGATACTTCTGCAGCAGGCCGGACGCTTCGATTGCCTGCCGCGCGGTACTGCCATCGGGCAGCTTCAGGCTGATCAGCTGCTGCTTGCCCGGCAGGGCATAGATCACGTCGATGCTGAGCATTTCAGCTGGTCGGCAAGCCATGCACCTCGTTGGCGCGTTTGACGAAGGCATCGACGAAGGTGTTGGCGATCTGGCTGAAAACCGGACCGATCACTTTCTCGAGCATCTTGCTGGAAAACTCGTACGACAGCTGGAACTCGATCTTGCAGGCGTAATCGGCCAGCGGCTTGAAGTGCCAGAAGCCGTCAAGCCGGCGAAACGGGCCATCGACCAGCCGGATTTTCATCGACAGCGGCGATTCCTTGTCGTTCTCGGTGGTGAAGTGCGAACTCACCCGGCGGTAGTTGATATGCAGCGTGGCGACGGTTTTCCGGGCGTCACGAAACTGGCAGCGCGTCTCGCTGCACCACGGCAGGAATTGCGGATAGTCCTCGACACGGTCGACGAGGTCGAACATCTGTTGCGATGATCGCTCGATCAGCACCGATTTCTTGACCGTGGCCATTCTCTGCCGTACCTCGTCAATCCTGTAGAATCGCGCATTCTAGCACTCCAGACTCCTAATTTCCCGAGAAAAAGCACCATGAGCATCATCGCCAACAAGAAGGCTTTTCATGACTACTTCATAGAAGAGAAGGTCGAGGCCGGGATGGCTCTGGAGGGCTGGGAAGTGAAGGCGATCCGTGCCGGGCGGGCGAGCATCAAGGAAGCGTACGTCCTCGTGCGCAACGGCGAAGTGTTCATTTTCGGGATGCACATCACGCCGCTGATGGCCGCGTCGTCGCACGTCACACCCGACCCGGTCCGCACCCGCAAGCTGCTGCTGCACGCCAGACAGATCAGCAAGCTGATCGGACAGGTCGAGCGCGCGGGCTACACCCTGCTGCCGCTGGACCTGCATTTTCAGCGCGGCCGGATCAAGGCCGAGATCGGCCTGGCCAAGGGCAAGAAGCAATTCGACAAGCGCGACGCCGAGAAGGAGCGCGACTGGGTCCGCGAGAAAGCGCGCCTGATGCGCGCCAAGGTCTAGCGTGCCGGCTCAGCTGAAGTGCCGCAGCGAGCGCTGCTGTCTTTGCTCGGATGCCGCGGCTTCGCTCAGGCGCTGCCTGACGAAGCCGATGTGCGTCTGGGCGGCCAGGCGGGCGGCGGCAGGCTGACGGCTGCGAATCGCATCGCGGATCGTCAAGTGCTGCGCCATCAGTTGCCGACCGGTCTCGGGACTGACCGCGATCTCGCGGAGGCTGCGCCGCACGTGCTCGTGCAGCAGGCGCAGAACGCTGGCCACCACGTGACCGAACAGCGCGTTGTGCGCCGACTCGGCGATGGTCAGATGAAAAGCGACGTCGGCTGCCACCTGTGCGCTGCGGTCGTCGCCGAGATAAGCGGCGTCAAGCCGGCTATAGGCTTCGTCGAGGCGTTGCAAGTCGGCCTCGGTAGCGCGTTTCGCGGCCAGTTCGGCGGCCGACGCTTCGAGCAGATAGCGGAACTCGAGGACGTCGTCCTGGAGCAGAGGGTGCTGCTCGAGCAGTTGCTGCCAGGGATCAATGAAACTCGCCTCGAGGCGGTCGGTGACGTAGGTGCCGCCGCCGTGGCGACTGGCCAGCAGTTCCCGCGAGACGAGTTTCTTGATTGCTTCGCGCAGGGAGGGACGCGAAACCCCCAGTTCGACCGCCAGTTCGCGCTCGGCGGGCAGGCGATCGCCAGGCTTCAACGATCCTTCGAGAATGCGCGTCTCGAGCTGATGAGCGATGGCGTCGGGGATCCGCGGCAGGTTGAGCTTGCTGTAAGTCATGCTGATCTGCGGGGGTCCTGAGATTGGTCGCCGGATTATTGCAGGTATCGAGTGGTCTTACCAGTTTTCGTCAGCGTCGGCAGGCGCGGGCCGTGCTCCGCTGCGGATCGTTCCACGGCGGCTGCGCCTGCTGCGGGTTTCCGCGCGAAAGCGATCTGGCGGTCGATGATTGACAAAGCCTGGGGGCGGAACTAGTGTACGCGGCTAATTGGTCTTACCACTTTGCAGTCCTTCGATGAACAGGAGACGCTCATGGATCAAGCAGGGAGCCGCCATTACCCGGACAAACCAGGCAAGGTTTACCTCTTCGGAACCTGCCTGATCGACCTCTTCTGTCCAGACGCGGGAGTCAACGCCGTCAAGCTGCTCGAGCGCGAGGGCATCGAGGTCCACTTCCCGGCCGATCAGACCTGCTGCGGGCAACCGGCGCACAGCAGCGGTTTCCCCGAACAGGCGCGCGCCGTCGCCCTGGCGCAGTTGCGGCTCTTTCCGGAGCCCTGGCCGGTGATTGTTCCCTCGGGGTCGTGCGCCGGCACCATGCGCCACCACTATCCGGAGATGTTCGCCGACGATCCGCGCCTGCAGGCGGAAGCGGCAGCGCTTGGCGACCGCGTTTTCGAACTCACCGAATTCCTCGTCCATGTCGCCAGGGTCGATCTGGCCGACCGGGGCGCGCCGACCCGCATTGCGCTGCACACCTCGTGCGCCGCCCGCCGCGAGATGGGTACGCACCTGCACGGGCGCTCGCTGCTGGCTCAGCTTGCCGATGTCGAAGTGATCATCCACGAGCACGAAGCGGAATGTTGCGGCTTCGGCGGCACCTTCTCGCTCAAGCACCCGGCGATCTCGTCGGCGATGGCCGGCGACAAGGTCGATGCGTTGCAGGAGACCGGTGCGCAGACCTTCGTGTCGGCGGACTGCGGCTGCATGCTCAGCCTGAACCACACCCTGCAGAAGCGCGGCGATGGCTTTCAGGGCCAGCACCTGGCGACCTTCCTGTGGCAGCGCACCAGCGGTGAAGGAGGGCAGCCATGAGCGCGCGCGACAATATCCTGCGGCGCCTGCGCGCGGCGCCGCAGGGGCAGCCGCCGATGGCACCGGATGTGGCCGCTTTCCATGCCGCGGTCACCGCCGCAGCGGCGCCCAGCACCCGTGCTTCGCGAATCGAGCTGTTCTGCGACAAGATGGCTTTCTGGCATGGCGAGGTGATCCGGGTGACCCGCGCCGACTGGCCGCAGAAGCTGCGCGAGCTGTGCGTCGCCAAGGGCGTGCGGTCGCTGCTCTACGGCGAGGACAGCGCGCACGCAGCGCAGCTCGAGGCCGCCAGCATCGACGGTCTGAGGCCTTACGATCGACCGATCGACGGCTGGAAAAAGGAACTGTTCGAAGACACCGACGCCGGTCTGAGTGCGACCCGAGGCGGCATCGCCGAGACCGGGACGCTGATCGTCTGGCCAGGCGCCAGCGAACCGCGCCTGATGTCGCTGGTGCCGCCGATCCACTTCGCGCTGCTCGACGCAAACCAGCTTTACGACACCTTCTTCCAGGCGATGATCGAGCAGCGCTGGAGCGACGGCATGCCGACCAACGCGCTGCTCGTCTCGGGCCCGTCGAAGACCGCCGACATCCAGGTCACGCTGGCCTACGGTGCGCACGGGCCGAAGGAGCTGATCGTCCTGCTGCTGGTCAATGAGGAGGAACGGCCATGAACGCACAGCAATTGAAGTTCGTCCCGGCCAGCGAATTCAAGCAGCGCGCCGCTGTTGCCGTCGCCGACGACCATCTGCGCAAGAGTTTCCGTGGTGCGATGGATTTTCTGATCAACAAGCGCGCCGCGCAGTTCCCCGATCCCGAAGCGCTCGAACGTCAGCGCTCGCTTGCCGAGCACATCCGCCAGTACAGCCTGGCGCGCCTGCCCGAGCTGCTGGAGCAGCTCGAGCGCAAGCTCACCGACAACGGGGTCAAGGTGCATTGGGCCGAGAGCGCCGAAGAGGCTTGCGCGATCATCATCGGCATCGCGCAGCGCCACTCGACGAAACTGATGGTCAAGGGCAAGTCGATGGTCAGCGAAGAGGTCGAGCTCAACCACGCGATGGCCGACGTCGGCATCGACGCGCTGGAGAGCGACATGGGCGAGTACATCGTCCAGCTCGACGGCGAGAAGCCCTCGCACATCATCATGCCGGCGATCCACAAGACCAAGCAACAGATCGCCCGGCTGTTCGCCGACAAGGTCCCCGGCGCACGTTACACCGAATCGGTCGACGAACTGATCGGCATTGGCCGCGCCGTCCTGCGCGAAAAGTTCATGACCGCCGAGGTCGGGATGTCCGGCGTGAACTTCGCCGTTGCCGAAACCGGCACCCTGTGCCTGGTCGAGAACGAAGGCAACGGCCACATGTGTACCACCGTTCCCGACGTGCATATCGCGATTACCGGCC
>DPSD01000337.1:2402-9096 GCA_003538495.1 Accumulibacter sp. | reverse complement strand
TCATCGGCCAAGATCTGTTTGATCAGTTGCATCGAACGCCGATCTGCCTGGCTTTCGTACCAGCTGACGCCGAGATCGCCGCCAACGCACATTGGCTGGCCCCATAGCAGCATGCACGGGCGACAACCCTCGATCAGCTCGTCGACCGCCGCGCAGACCGTCTCGCTCAGTTCCTGCAGGTCGGTGACGAGGTACGAGGGAATTTCACGAGTGTCACCGGAGAAACCCGATTCGACGGCAAAAGCGGTGATCTGGCGCCGCATCTCCCTGAGCAGTCCGGTCACGGCGTTCAATGGTTCGATCATCCCGGGACGCGTGCCGCTCTCAAACGTCGCGTCACGCGTTCCCGTCGCGAACCTCTGCTGCAACTCGTCTACCGTGCACATCTGCGTGCTGATCCTCTGGGCCAGCGACCAGCAGGCACTCTCGGAACCCGCCGTCAGGTAGGCCTCAACGGCTGCCCTGAAGACTGCGGTCGCTTCTGCCGCCGCGTCCAGCAAGCGGTCCAGATCGTTTTCAAGCGACCTCCGGCTGGCCAAAGCCGGTGCCGAGTGGAACTGCGTATCCATGATGCTTACCTCTCCTCGATGCTGTAAAGACCTTGCGCCGGGCGCACTGTCTCCTGTCGGCAACCGCTGACGCCACGAATGGCTGACAGTCAACTGCCCATCAACGGCCAGACCGGCCGCGCCTGTTGGCCGCCGCCACACGACCTTCTATCGTGCCAGCCCGCTGCCAGCTGCCGTGACCAGTTCCTGAGTATCGCACCGGCTTTGACAACTTCCAGCGTGATGGCGGCCAGCTTGGCGTGCAACTCGTCGAGCCTGCCAACGCGACGACCGGCCGGATGTCCGGCAGCCTCGGCGAACAGTTCACCATCCGGCTGCGATAGAGCGGCCGGTTCCAGCTCGGCCGCCTCCGGAAAACGCAACCACCGCTCGCCTCCCAACACCTGCTCACTCGCCATCGCGGCATCCGCATCGCACTCCGCAACCGGCGACCCGTTCGCCAGGCGACTGTAGCCGTGCCGCAGACTCTCGGTCGCTGTCTCGATGGCCTCGATCATCAGGCAACTGGTTTCGTCCGGCCCCGACCCACCCTGATCGACTCCCCGGGCGGTCCGGAACAGGCCAGCCGCCACGCGATCAAGAGCCTCCATGGTCCAGTTTATTTCGCCCACATCGGCGGTCAGCGCGGCTGGCGAGTTGAGCGCCGCCTGATTGCGTCGCCGCAGTTCCTGCCGGCGCTGCTCCAGGTCGAGCAAGCGAACCGAATGGACTGATTCCTTCCCCTGCAAGATCGCCCGCGTGGTCCTGGCGAGACTCACCACGATAGCGGCCTGCCGATCGATCAGCGAGAAAAAATCGGGCACTTCAGCGCCGACTCCGGATGGCGCAGCGCCTTGTGTGGCTCTCGAGATCGCAGGACAACTCACGGCCTTCACCTGAAGCGAATCCCCGATCGTCGATTTCATTGATTCCGCCACGGCACAGGGTGCTGGTAGAAGTCGTTCAGCCAACCGCGAAGCTCCGGCAGCAAGCCTTCGCTCTGTGCCTCGAGCCAACTCCGGATTACCGCACCGGCGTCGCCGGGGAGCGCTTCGTCGCTCAGTTGCACAGCAACCGCCAGGTCGTTCAGCCGGCCGAGCAACTCCTGCAGGCCGCTGGCCGAGACGTGGTAGTTGCGGAGCAGTTCACCCGGAAACAGCGGAGCGAAGAATTCCAGTGCGTAGCGCAATCGCTTGTACGAAACCCGCAGACGATGACGTGCCGCCGCGTCGCCGGCGAGCGCGTCGACCGCCAACTGGCTGACCTGTCTCGCCCGCTTGTCGAGACATGCGGGTGCAAAAGCATCCAGCCGTCCCGCGTCCTGCTCCGGAAGCGCCAGCAAGGCAGCAGTGAAGTCGAGCAGCAAGCGCGAGTAGGCGACGGACTGGAGGGCGCTGCGCGCTCCCTCACGATTGATCGCGCAGCGCCTTTGGGCGTAGGCCGACAGGCGGCCGCACGCGCTGCCTTCAGGAAAGGCCAGGGCGATGGTCGGCAAGGTCTCGGTCAGAAAGACATCCCAGTTGCGCGCTTCGCCCAGATGCCCGGCGAGTGTCTGCCACAGCGGATCGAAGCGGCTCACGAACTCCCCGGAGAGTAGCGGACGCCAGATCCGGATCGCCGAACGCAGACGGCGAATGGCGACGCGGGCCTGATGGACGAACTCTGGATTGTCACTCTCGCGCAGGCCTTGCTCGTTGCTTTGCAGGTGCCGCAGACAGGCCAGCGCGATGGTCCGGAAAGCGGCGACGGTGCTCATGCCGGCGTTGGTCTGGACCGCCACCGCCTTGACCGCCTGCGGCGAGTCCTCGGCCAGAACCCGGTAGCCGCGCTGGAACTTGCTGGTCACTTCAGGATGGAGCGAGAAGTCACTCTGCAACTCGCTGGCAGCGGAAAACAGATCGCCGGAAGATCCCGAAAGGAGTTCGAGTCCGACTTCACAAATCGCCTGCCGGCGACCCTCGCCGACGATCCAGCCGCGGTCGAGAGCGAGTTCGATGCGTACACCCGCGCGTGGCTCAAGCAGCCAGGCACTGCGTGTGAAGTTGGTGGTGAACGCCGGTCGCAAGTCCTCGCGCAAGGATTCCAGCCACCGCCGCAAGCCGCTGTCGCCGACGTGCGCGAAGTCGAATTCGCCCGGCTCGCCGGCGACCTCCCACTGCGCACCTTCCGCGTCCTGGTCTTCGCTCAAGGCCGCCCTGCTGACTGACGACAGCCAGATCGAGCCACTCTTGCGATACTGCACAACGACGTGCTCACGCTGCAGGCGCCGATCCGGCGTGTCGTAGTAGGTGTTAATGACGCGTTCGCGAACGGCTGTGGCCTCGGTCAGCAGCGGATGCTTGGCCAGGCGACTGGCCACTCCGGGCGTTAGCGAAAGATTGAGTTCGGTTTCGATTTCCATCTGACAAGCTCCTGAGAATTGGACTGACTCTTCAGCCCCACCAAGGAATCCTGCGCAGAACTGCCTCTTGTCGAGGCAAGCGCCAGGATCCCTCGCTTCTCAGGTACAGCAAGAGCTGTGCCAGTAGCAACGGAGTGCCAAACACCGTGAAAAATCAAGCGCGAAACGCGCCATCAGAAGACGCCGCGAGAAATGCTGCGGGTGCAACAAAATGAACAAGTGGCACCTGCACCTGCCCGACTCATAGGAACATTTCTCATATGCAACAGCCACTTGCGAATTTGCCGGGGACGCACCCGCCAGGAGAGAACGTTACACCCGCCACGGAACGGAGCAAGCGCCGTCGGCCGTCGTCGTCAG
Organism: Accumulibacter sp.; assembly: GCA_003538495.1. The sequence continues at coordinate 5,787 of DPSD01000337.1, read as the reverse complement.
GTGGCAAGGCGTCGGCCACGGGTCGACAGGCCGTCCGAGCCGGCACTCGCGGTCACCCCGGGCGACCTGCAACGCGGCAGCCCGGCCCGAGCTCTGCGCGCTGCCTCGCGGATACTCGCAGCAAGACCCCGGGGAAGACCTATGCGGGCACCATCCCCGGGGCATCGCCACAGGCGGCGTTCAGCAGAGCTTGACGACGATGTCCAGCAGCGTGCTGTTGCAGATGTTCAGGCGGTCGCCGGCCCGACTCAACTGCATGTAGATCTCCTTGCGCCTGAAGATGTTGTGGAAGTCGTTGTCCTGAAACAACTCGGCCAGGGCGCGCCGGTGCGTCCGGGTCAGCTGGCGTACCGCTTTGTCGGCCTTTTCGGCATCGGCGCGACCCAGTTTCGGATCGCTCCCGAGACGGCCATAGCCCGCCGCCACCGCTTCCACACCGGCCTTGAGGTACACCGCCATTTCCAGGCAAGCCTTGTCCGGCTTCAAGGCAAGAATCTCGGTATCCATTTCGACGACGATCGACTTGCAGCTGTTGATGATTTCGTCGAGATTGATGATCGCCCGGTGCAGGTCTTCACGGTCGATCGGCGTCGAGAAGGCTTCGTTGAGCAAGGTCAGGTTGCGAACCTTCTGCCGATCGCCCTCGTACTCGGCCTCGACAATCTTCTTGGTTGCCTGCGCGCTATCGGCACCCATGTACTCGACCAGCAGGCCGGCGCTGTGATCCACATGCGCACTTTGTTCGGCGAGCAGCGCAAAGAAATCTGGGACTCTGGGAAACACCCGATGCAGGATCCGGCGCATGAGAGAGGGTGCTGCAAGGTTTACGTCCGACATGATTAAGCCTTTCCAAGAAAGAGATTGACGAGAGCGAAGGTCTGAATCGCCACCAGAGCCGAACCAGGGATGGTAATTACCCAGGTGATGGCAATGTCCTTGGCCTTCTTCCAGCGCACCGCTCGCGGGCGCTCCGAAGAGCCGATACCCATGATCGACGTGCCAACGACGTGCGTCGTCGATACCGGTGCGCCGATCGCCGAAGCGGTCATGATCACCAGTGCCGAGGTCAGCTGCGAGCTCAGCGCATGGATCGGGCGAACACGGTAGATCGAGAAGCCCAGCGTCCGCACGATCCGCCAGCCGCCCGAAAGGATGCCCAGGGTAATTGCCACCGCGCAGGCCAGCATCACCCAGAACGGAACTTCAAACTTGTCGATGAAGCCACCCAGCAGCAGCGCCAGCGTCAGCATCCCCATGCTCTTTTGCGCGTCGTTGGCACCGTGCGAGAAGGCGAGCCCGGCGGCGGTGACGAACTGCGCGTGCCGAAGGCCGGTGTTGGCCGATGGCTTGGCAGCGAACAGGACGATATTCATCAGCCTGAGGATCAGGAAACCGACCCAGAAACCGATCAATGGCGAAAGGATCAACGCCGCCAGAACCTTCATGATGCCGGTCATCTGGCCGTGCATGAGTTGCGAAAAACCCCAGACGACGTTGTCCGGCCCGGCAGAAACGATGACCGCTCCGATCAGTCCGCCGACCAGCGCGTGCGACGACGACGACGGGATGCCGAAGTACCAGGTTGCCAGGTTCCAGACGATGGCGCCGACCAGCCCGCTAATCAGGATCGCCAGGGACAGCACCGGCGCCACATCGTTCAGAGTGACGAACTTGCCAATGGTATTGGCGACCGCCGTACCACCAAGCAATGGGCCGAGAAACTCGAAGGTACCGACGATGATCACTGCCTGGACCGGCGTCATCGCCCGCGAAGCGATGATCGTCGCCACGATGTTGGCGGCGTCGTGAAAACCGTTGGTATAGTCGAAAAAGAGAACGATGGCTACGGTCGCGATCGTCAGAATCAGTAGTGTGCTCATGAAGCGGCCCTGAGGTTGTGGTTGCAGGTTCAAGCGCGGCGGACGCAGCAATCAGCGTGCCGAGAAACGCGCCTGGCGCGGTCTGACTGGCGAACTGTCGGGATCAGTGGCGAATGTCGTTGGTCCTCCGGGTCAATGCCTGCGCAACTTGTTCCGGCCCGCAAGCAGCGTGCCGAAGCCCTTGACGCGCAAGCGCTCTGGCGGGCGCAAGAGACTTGCTCGCTGCGTCGCGACGCCGCGCTCGAACAAGAGGGAGAACAGGCAGCAGAGAGGCATGGGCGAGCGCGCACACGGGGAAGCCGAGGCGCAAGGACTCCGACGTGCGTTCATCGCCCAGGCAGCGCCTGGTTTCAGAAAGGAATCAAGCCTGGCGCCAGAACCCATACGACATCCCCCCAAGATATCGGATTGATCATTGCCCGGAAGCGACCAATCAGGCGCTCACCAACAACCTGCGGTGACCGTTCTGATCGACGTTGAGCTGTTCCACGCAAGCATGTTTCGTGCCAACTTGTGCGGCACGGAGGGAAATGCCGCGTCGGCACCGATCGGGGGCGGCGACAGTGCGTGTTTCGCACTCGACACGGGGTGTAACAAAACGTACCCTCAATATCCTTAAGGGATAACTACAGAGACAATGCAAATAAATATCATTGTGTTATATCACTCTTCATTGATGCGCCGAAGTCGCAAAACGTTACACCGGGCATTGTCCCGCCCGGCTTCCGTCGGCGGCCGCGGATGGGTGCGAAGGGCACTGCGTCGAGCAAGGAAAATGGGCACAGTCGACGCATCAACCGGCAGTGCGACACGCGGCTGGCTTCGGCAGCCAGTCGCTTTGGCGGGTCACGGATTGGCTGGCGTCGCCCGCCGTGCCAGGCGTCTGTTGAGCGCCGGACGCGACAGGCCAAGCAGCGTCGCAGCGACGCCCTGATTGCCCTTGGCCCGCCGCAGCGCCTCGCTGACCATCGCCTCCTCGACCTCGTCGAGGGTCGGAAAACGCCCCGGGATGACGACCGGCAGCCCGTCGGACGGATCGGCCACCGGGTGCTCGGCATTCGCCTTCTGCTGCTTCTGGATGGCCTGGCGAAAGCTGTCCATGGCCAGCACCGAACCACCGCGATGCAAAGCCATGGCGTTGAAGACCATTGCCCGCAGCTCACGGACATTGCCCGGGAAATGATGGTTCGAGAGCAAAGTGATCAGCTCGTTCGACGGCTCGGGTGGGGTCTTGTTGATCGCCGCCGCGGCCTCGTCGAGAAAATGCTGCAGCAGCAGCGGCAGATCCTCCTTGTGCTCGCGCAGCGGCGGCACTTCAACCTGGTGCACCGACAGACGAAAGAACAGATCGGAGCGAAACTGGTTCTGGCGCATCATCTGGGCGAGCTTGCAGTTGGTCGCGCAAACGACGCGTGCATCGCTTGGGCGTGCGACGTCGGATCCCAGGGGAAAGTACATGTGCTCCTGCAGCAGGCGCAGCAGTTTGACCTGCGAGGCCATCGACA
>DPSD01000337.1:0-2152 GCA_003538495.1 Accumulibacter sp. | reverse complement strand
TGACCTGCGAGGCCATCGACAGATCGCCGATCTCGTCGAGGAACAGCGTGCCGCCGCCAGCCTGCGCGATCAAACCCGGGCGATTCTGGTCGGCGCCGGTAAAGGCGCCTTTGCGATGGCCGAACAGGGTGTCCGAGAACAAGGTGTCGTCCAGGCCCGCGACATTGACCTGCACGAACTGTCCAGCCAGGCCGCTGAGCTTGTGCAGCGCATGCGCGAACATCTCCTTGCCGGCTCCGGTCTCGCCGGAGATCAGCACCGGCTCGGCTGAAACGGCAACCGCTTCGAGATACTGAAACAGCGCTCGCATCTTGCGGCTGTTGGTGATGATCCCGGCGAAGGCTTCACCGTGCTGCAGGCAGTCCGACAGCAGATAGTGCTTCAGCACGCCCATCTGCCGGCGCAGCGATTGCACCTCGAGCGCGTGCCGAACACTGGCCACCAGGCGGCTTTCCTCGACCGGCTTGACGAGGTAGTCGAAAGCGCCTTCCTTCATGCTGAGCACGGCGGTTTCGACATCCTGGGCGGCGGTCATGACGATCACCGGCAGCTCCGGATAAAGGTGCACGATGTCCGGCAAGAGCTTGTTGCCCGTGACGTGCGGCATGAACAGATCCAGCAGCACCGCGCTCGCTGGCTGCCGCTCAAGCGCTGGCAACAGTTCCCGACTGTCATTGACCAGCTGGACGTTGGCGACGCCGGCGCTGTACAGCACCGCGGCCGTGGCATGCAGAACCGACTGGTCGTCATCGACCAGAAAGACCGGCAGGGTGGCAAAGGATGGCTCTTTCATTCATTCCTCCGTACTGATCGGCAGATCGATGCTGACCGTCGTTCCGAACTTCCTGTTCGACTCGAAACGCAGAACCCCGCCATGTTTTTCGACAATCGACGACGAGATCGACAGCCCCAGGCCGGTGCCACCGGTTTCGGCCTTGGTGGTGAAGAAGGGCTCACCGATCTGGGCCATGACGTCCTCGCTGATCCCTTGACCCTGATCCTTGACGCGCACGACGATCCGGCCGCCCGCGCTGTCCAGCCTGGCGGAAATCTTGACCGAGCGACTCCGCTCCGGCAGCGACTCCAGGGCGTTGACGATCACGTTGATGAACACCTGCTCGAGCTGCTGCACGTTTCCTCGCACCACTGGCAGCGCGTCCGGCAGATCCAGCGTCAGGCTGTCGGTGTGCTTGCGGATGCGCGCGTCGAGCAAGGTCACCGCGGCATCGAGGATCTTGCCGATGTCGGCCAGCTCGTCCATATGCCCCCGATCCTGCTTGCCGAGATGCTTCAGGTTGGCGATGATCTTCTGGATGCGCCTGGCATTCTCGGCGATGTCGCCCATGCCACGGGAAATGGTCTCGCGCGCCTGCGCAAAGCTCAAGCCCGCAAGCAGGAAATCGCCCTGCTCCTGCTGATACTCGCCAAGGATCGGCAAGGCATCGTGCCAGATGCGGGTCAGCAAGGCGGCATTGGCCGTGATGGCGTGGTTGGGGTTGCTGATTTCGTGCGCGATGCCGGCCGACAGCACGCCCAGCGACGCCAGGCGCGCGCTGCGGATCGCCTGCCACTGCAGTTTCCGGTTCTCGGTGATATCGGTGATCACCACCATTGCCGCCATCACCGCTTTCGCCGAAGCGATCGGCACCATCCGGATTTCCCACCAGGTCCCGTCGCTGGAGGTGTATTGATAATGCTCGATGCGGCCACTGGCGAATACCTGCCACAGCTTTTCCAGGTAAGCGGCGCGAACATCCGGCGGCAGGATCAGCTCCGATCGCTTGTCGCCGGCACCACCAACCGGGTACGGCAGCGGCCGATTGGTGAGCAGGATGTTGGCCTGAGCATCGACCGTAAAGATCAGGTCCGGGGAATGGTTGAACAGCGTTCGCAACTTCGCTTCCGAGTCGCGCAGGGCGTCCTCGGCAAGTTTGTGCTCGGTAATGTCCTCGCAAAAACCGACGATGCGCGTCAGTTGGGCAGCCACTTCGCGCACCGGGAAGCCGCAGACGCGCAACCACAGCAGATCGTGCTCGCCGCGCGACACCGGCAGCACGACCGTGAAACGCCCACCGTCGGTCTGCAGCTGGGCGATCGCCTCACGCAGGATGCGGCGGTCGTCGGGCTCGAAGACGTCGAGCAGCAGCGACGG
>DPSD01000013.1 GCA_003538495.1 Accumulibacter sp. | reverse complement strand
TCGATCCAGATAGGCAGCGGAGGAACTACCAATGTCGACATCAGCACGGCAACCAGCCTGATCGCCACGGCTACGCGCTACCATGTGGCGTTCGTCGCGGAAGGCACGACGGCGCGCCTGTATATCGAGGGCGTGCAGCGCGCAAGCGGAACGATTACCGGGACTCGCGTCAACAATCAATCGTATTGCCGCATCGGCTACCTGCAGGCAACGTATCCGCGCTATTTCTACGGAAAGATCGACAATTTCAGGGTGCGCGCCGGCGAGTGCCTCTATCCGGGAGGAACGACATTCACGCCGCCGACCAGCTTCACCACATGGAACCGCCTCTCATACCTGAGCAGCATCACGACGGCGGAGACGAACAACGCCCAAGGCGTCGCATCGGACGGAACCAACCTGTTTTTCTCAAGCAGCGGAACGCTCTACAAGTATACGAAGGCCGGCGTTCTTGTCACGTCGCGCAGCGTGTCCGGTGATACGCCGACAGGGAAGGACCAGATCAACGGCCTGAAGTATCACGATGGCCGGTTGTTTGTCTGTGCCGCCGACTTCTCGACGGTCGGCACATCATGGGTGGTTGAGTACGACCCGTCGACCCTGACATACATACAGCACTGGACGATTACAGGAGATTGGTTCATCGAGGGGCTTGACTACCACAGCGGATATTTCTGGGCTGTGTTTCACGCAAACAAGGTCGTCGCGCAACTGGACGCGACGGATTTTTCCGTGATTGCAACGCACGATTTGTCATTCTACCTGTCCGGGTCGAGCGGCGGTTTCGGGTCAGGGCAGGGCTACGACGGCATCGCCTGGTACGGCGAGCACATATTCTGCAATGTCCACACGATTTACACAGAGGACTTCTGCGATGTGTACGGATGGACAGGATCCGAATTCGTCGAGGTCGCGCGACTGCGCTGGCCGACAACAAAGTCGCATCAGGGAATATGCCTTGACCCGAGCGAAAGCAATATCCTCTGGTTTGCTGAGCGGGCGCCGAGCGGGACGGATGGCATTGCCAAAGTCGAGATTGTCGGAGAAGGTTCGTGGGCGCTGACCAATACGCGACTTAGCGGGAAACTGAGTTTTGAACTGGAGTCAGTCCGCGACGGCGCGGCAAGCTGGCAGCCGCATGCGCATGTGGTGCTGCGGACTGGCTACGGATACAACTACGGCTATTACTATGGAGGCACCTGAAAAATGGCTGCATCGACAGAACCGCGCAGCGGTTTGAAATATGGTTGGTCGCTCGGAGAGAGCGGCTGGAACGCCGACATGGACGCGAACCTTACGGCTGTCGGTCGCTTCGCTTATCACCTGAGCGTCAAGGACCGCGACCTGACAGCGCCGCCAGGGTCGCCGGCATCCGGGGATACCTACATACCGGCCGCCACGGCGACAGGCGCCTGGGCTGGCAAGGAAAAGCAGATCGCTGTCTGGGACGGATCAGCCTGGGTCTTCGGCGTGCCGCGAGAAGGGTGGGTTGCGAGTGTCGACGACGAAGACGTGATGATTCGCTACAACGGCACAGTTTGGTCGACTGGAATCTCATTCGCCGAGCAGGCGCATTCCGACCAGGCAGCGGTGACGCTCGGGAACGCCAACTCCGAGATCGGCGGGTTGACGATCAGCGCCGCTTACGATCAATCCGAAGTCCAGGCGCTGCGCGACAAGTGCGAGGAACTGGCCGACGATGTGCGGGCGCTCTCGACGCTGCTGCACCAGATTCGCACTGATTTGATCGCGTTCGGTGCGATCAAGGGAAGCGCGTAGCCATGAAAACCGATCGCGACCGCATCGAACGACTCGAGGAGCGCGTCAGGAAAAGCCGCGCGCGGCGCCAATGGCTGACCCCGTGAGCGAGATCAAGCGCCGCATCGTCCATGCAGCGCGCGAGGAACGCATGGTCAAACATCCGTATTTTGGAGATGACTGATATGGTGTCCGCGCAACAACTCCAGAAAATCATGCCGTCGGCGACACCGGCGCGCATCGCCAACTTTGTTTGCCCGCTGAATGCGACGATGGACGAATTCGGCATCACGACGCCGAAGCGACAAGCGGCATTCCTCGCGCAGCTTGCGCACGAATCCGGCAGCCTGCGCTACGTGCGGGAGATCGCCAGCGGCGACGCCTATGACAACCGCGCCGACCTCGGCAACACGCGCCCGGATGCCATCGCGCTAGCCATTGCTGCGCGCGCTGGGCTGGCGTAGTGGCCCGGTGAAATCGACGCGGCAGGCGGTCGGGATGGCCTTCCTGCTGGCGCTACGCACCGGAATGCGCGCCGGCGAGCTGTGCTGACTGACATGGGACCGCGTCCACGCTGATCACGTGAGTTTGCCTGTGACGAAAACCCGCCCACGCCTGGTGCCGCTGGAACCGCGCACGCTGCGCCTGGTGGCGTCGATGCGCGGATGGGATGACGTGCTGGTGTTCGGCGTCGGCCGGCAGACGGTCGATGCGCTGTTTCGCCGGGCGCGCGATCGCGCCGGTCTGTCGGGCTTCACTTTCCACGATGCGCGGCACACGGCGGCGACACGGCTGGCCGGGAAGCTGGACGTGCTGACCTTGTGCAAGGTCTTCGGCTGGACGAATCCGGCGCAGGCGATGGCGTATTACAACCCGTCGCCCGGAGAGATTGCGCGGCGCATGCGCTAGATTCCAGACGCGACCGCCCGGTCGATCTCGCCGATCGGAATCATCCCGGCACGGTTGAGGCGCAGCACGCCTGAGCGCACCAGGCGGCGCACTGTCGGGGCCGACAGCCCAAGCATCTCCGCTGCCTGGGCCTGCGTGACATGCGGCGGCCGCGGGTGCGTCTCTGCGTAGAGACGCATGGCGGCGATGGCGATGTCGATCGGGTCGTGGTTGGTCATAATGTGGACAGGATAGGCGGCGGTTTTGAGGTGTTTTCCGGAATAGATGGCGGTTGTGCCGTCTACTTCTAGTTAGGGGTCTTCAGGTACG
>DPSD01000014.1:1798-10167 GCA_003538495.1 Accumulibacter sp. | reverse complement strand
GCTGGAGGTCGTCGCCGAGCGCCCTGCGGATCAGCATCGTGGCGAACGCGCAGCGCGAATGCACCAGCCAGGGTCGACCGCCGGTCTGCTGGTCGAAAACAACTGCCTGCTCGAAGTGGGCGCGCGCCACGTCCCAGCGCTCAAGCGTCGTCGCCAGCATCCCGAGCAGGCGGTCGGCGGCGCCGAAGGATGCCGTGTGTGCGCCGAATACGATATTGCGCCCGGCATGGGGCGCAAGCAGTTCGTAAAGGGTGGGTGCGCGCTCGCTGTCGTCCAGCCAGACGCACACCTCGGCGAGATAGGCGATGCTCGCGATACGGATCGCATCGTGCGCCAGGCCGGCAAAGCGGCTGACCGCGAGGGTCTCGAAGATTTCTTGCGCTTCGTCGTGCGAACCGAGTTCGCAGTGCAGAATCGCCAGGCCCGGGCGCCAGGTCGCGCCGCGCGAGTCCTGGTCGCGAAACCGTTTGAGCACCGGTGCCAGTTCGCGCAAGCGGCCCTGATGGCGCCGCAAGGTGAACATCTGAACGCCAAAAATGCCAGCCGCGTTGGCACGATCGAAACGCGTGCCACAACGCAGCGCCTGCACCGCCAGGGGCTCGGCATCGGCAAAACGGCCTTCGTGGGTGGCGATCATCGACAGCGCGGCCAGCGCCGCAGCCTCGTTGAAAGGCTCACGCTGGCGCTGTGCGGTACTCAGATGGAAGCGCGCGGTGGTCGTCGCCGCAACCGTATCGCCGATCTCCATCAGGTCGCCGACGTGCCAGCCGGAGAGGTAGGCAGACTCGTGACTCGGGTGACCGGCATGGCCAGCGAGTTCGACCGCCTCGCGTGCAGCGTCGATGCGCAGCGCCAACTGTTCGGGGTACCAGCGCCCGGGCAGGATGGCGCACAACGCCCTGAACAGCACCAGTGAATCGCCAAGCTGGCGGGCGATGGCGACCGCCTCACGGAATGTCGTCTCGGCTTCAGCCGGCTGATTGGCGAACAGCAAGGCCTGGCACAAGGCGCTCAGCAGGGAGCTTCGTGCCAGGCTCTCCGCTGGCGCCAGCTGCGCCAGCGCCTCGCGGATCAGCAGCACCGCCTGCGAGCCGTCGACGCCGAGGCGCCACTGCGCGTCGGCAACGCCAATCGCCGCGTGCGTCAGCAAGGAAGAATCGCCCAGAGGCCGGGCGCAGGCAGCAGCGTCGCCGAAGGTGGCCATTGCCAGCGCGCTCGCCCCGGCGCTGTTCTGCGCGTAACCCAGTCCGAGCAGCAGCCGGCATCGTTGTGCATCCGTACCGGGACCCGCCGGCAGAGCGCTGCAGGCGCGCAGGTAGTGGCGCGCGGCCTCCTCGTGCGCGTGCATCGCTTGCGCCCGCTCGGCGGCGCGGCTGGCGTATTCGATTGCCTTGGCTGCATCGCCGGCCGGTCCGGCGGCGTGATAGTGATGCGCCAGGGTGGACCAGCAAGCGCTCAGGTCGCCCTGATAGTGCGCCTCGAACGCTGCGCCGACCTGCTGGTGCAGCGCTGCTCGCCGCCTGGCGGGTAGTTCGTCGTACAAGGCGTCGCGCACCAGCGCGTGCGCAAACTGGTAGCTGCCAGATTCCGCCGACTGGTTGATCAGGCTGGCCGTCCGAGCCTCTTCAATAGTCGCCATAACCGCGTCCTCGCTGACCGCACCAAGCACCCGGCAGAGCAGGTCGGAACTGAACTCGCGACCGAAGACGGCAGCGGTCTGAAGAACTTCCACGCAGCGCGGCGTCAGGCGGTTCACGCGCGCGCCGATGACTTCGCGCACCCCCCGCGGTACGACACTCCAGCCGCTCCCGGGCTTCGCCGCACCGCTGCCGCTGGCCTGCCGAAGGTCGCGCGCCAGTTCCGTCAGGAACAGAGGATGGCCCGCCGTCTGGTCGTGCAAGGCCGCAGCCAGTTCGGGCGAGGCGGCCCCGGCCACCGAGGCGACGAAGCAGGTGGTCTCGGCGAGGCTGAAGCCACCCAGCAGAAAGCGTTGCACGGAGGCATTTCGGTGCAGCTCGGCAAGCGTAGCGGACAAGGGGTGCTGCCGACTCACTTCCGCATCGCGGTAGGTGCCAAGGACCATCAGGCGACTGCCGTCAACGTTGGCCATCACGAACTCGAGCAGCCGCAAGGACGGCACGTCGGCGCGATGCAGGTCGTCGGTCACCAGCAACAGCGGCTGCCGCGCGGCGGCACGTCGCCAGAAACCGGCCACTGCATCGAACAAGCGAAAGCGGGATCTGGCCGGGTCGCTCTCGACAGGAAGTGGCGCGCAGTCGGGCAGCCGACCCGCCAGTTCCGGATCCAGCGCTGCAAGATGCGCCGCTGCCACACCACTGGTCTCGGCCAACACTTGCCGACCGTGCAGTGCGACGTAACGCCGAAACAGCTGTAGCCACGGCCAGTAGGGCGGCGCGCCCGAATCTTCCGGACAGCGTCCCCACAGTGCCAGCACCTTGCGACGGCCAGCGTGCGCGGCAATTTCCTGCGCGGTGCGGGTCTTGCCGATTCCTGGCTCGCCGGCGAGCAGTACCACCCGCGGCTGCCCGGCAATCGCCGATTCCAGCGCCGAATACAGCGCGTCGATCTCCCGCTGCCGACCGATGAATACACGTTCGGGTTCCGGTTTCATGCCGGTCAGCACTGCGGGCAGCGCTTCGCTCCCCGCCATCGATTTCCGCCTGGACGGCGGCGATTCGCGTCCCCGACGTGCACGGCGCTCAGGTGAACGCTTCCGGCCGCAGTTCGGTGACCTCGACTATGACGTCGGCCGGGAGCTGGGCGCTCCGCGCGGCGGCACGGATCGCGTCGGCGTTGGGCGCCTCGTAAAGGCAATAGGTCTTCTTCTGGTCGGCCGACAGGAATGAGAACAACCAATGCACGCCGCTGGCGTCGTTCACTTCGGAGATCAAACGCGCGGCGTCGCTGGTGAGTTGCATCCGCTCGGCGAAATTACGTTCGATGACGAACATGGCCATACGCTTCTCTCCTCCAGTTTGCAGGAAACGTTCGAAGTGAACGCCTACCCTACACCAGGCGGGAGTACTTGCCCAGCGTGCCGCGATCATGGTGGCAGGCGGAGCGTCCGCAGCAGCGCGCTCCTGGCAGCGCGACGACACGGTTTGATTGCCGTTCGCTGGGAGTGGTCGACGGCTGATTGACAGCGGCTTGTCCGCACACTTAACCTACCGCGACTCCCCTGCCGGCAGGGGCGGCGTGTTGCTCCCGACCGCGTGGCGATCCTTTCCCTTCAGCAGACGACGATGCGTGTATTACTGGTCGAAGACGACCCGATGATCGGCAAGAGCGTTCAACAGGGCCTGCGGCAGGATGGCTACACGGTCGACTGGGTGCGCGATGGAAGGGCAGCCGAACTGGCCCTGGCGGCGGCACCCTACGAACTGCTGCTGCTTGACCTCGGCCTGCCCGGCAAGTCCGGTCTCGAGGTCCTTGCCCGGCTGCGCAGTTCCGCCAACAGCATTCCGGTGCTGGTGATCACCGCCCGCGATGCGGTCGCCGACCGGATCAAGGGCCTGGACACCGGCGCCGACGACTACCTGCTGAAACCCTTCGACCTCGACGAACTTGCCGCTCGCATGCGCGCGCTGATGCGGCGGCACGCCGGCCGCGCCACCCCGATCATCGAGCACGGCGACTTGCGGATGAATCCGGCGACCCATGAGCTGACCCAGAACGGCAAGCCGGTGCCGCTCTCGGCACGCGAGTTCGCGCTGCTGCGGGCGCTGCTCGAAGAAGCCGGAGCGCCGCTGTCGCGCGCCAAACTCGAGGAACGGCTGTACGGCTGGGGCGAGGAAATCGAAAGCAACGCCGTCGAGGTCTACATCCACGCCTTGCGGCGAAAACTGGGAGCGGAGCGGATCAGAAACATCCGCGGCGTCGGTTACCTGGTGCCGCCGGCCCGATGAACTCGATCCGCCGCCAGTTATTGCTGACCCTGCTGTCGGTGATCACCCTGACCACCCTGCTTGGCGCGCTGGCGACCTACCGGACGGCACGCGACGAGGCCAACGCGATGTTCGACTACCAGCTGCGCCAGCTGGCCTTGTCGTTTCGCGATCAGGTCTTCCCGAGTGGTCGGCAGCACGACTTCGCATTCGACGACGAAGCACAGGATTTCTCGATCCAGGTCTGGCGCCCGGACGGCACCCGGCTCTACCTCTCGCACCCGCGCAAGGGGCTCCCGGAGAAGACGCCGCTCGGTTTTTCGACGGTCGATACGGCGCGCGGCAAGTGGCGAGTGTTCGGCATGCAGCAGGGCGGCCAGACGATCCAGGTGGCGCAGCCGATGCACTCGCGCGACCGGTTGGCGCTGGCCGCCGCGTTGCGCACCGTCGCCCCCTTCCTGCTGCTGCTGCCGATGCTCGGGATACTGATCTGGGTGGTCGTCGGGCGCGGCCTGCGACCGCTGGACGCCGTCGCCCGCGCGGTGACCACGCGCACCGCGGTGGCGCTGGACCCCTTGCCGGAAGATCGGGTACCGGCCGAAGTGGTGCCGCTGGTGCTGGCGCTGAACGATCTGCTCGACCGCCTCAAGCGGGCGCTGCAGGCGCAGCGCGAGTTCATTGCCGATGCCGCGCACGAACTGCGCACGCCGCTGGCCGCGCTGCACCTGCAGGTACAACTGGCCGAGCGCGCCACCGACCCGGCGGCACGCTCCGACGCCTTTGCCGAATTGAAGGGCGGACTAAAGCGCGCGACGCATTCGGTACAGCAACTGCTGACCCTGGCGCGCCAGGAGCCGGGAGGCGGCGAGAGCGAAGCAGAGCCGGTAAACCTTGCCGACCTCGCGGCGACGGTGATCGCCGAGCATCTGCCGCTGGCCGAAGCCCGGTCCGTCGATCTCGGCGCAACGTCGGCGGACGGAGAGGAAGTCGTCAGCGGTGACCGCGACGCGCTGCAGATCCTGCTCGGCAACCTCGTCGGCAACGCCGTTCGCTACACGCCGGCGGGTGGCAAGGTCGACGTCGTGGTCGGTGAAAACCACGACGGCCCCTTCATCGAGGTCTGCGATGCCGGCCCGGGGATCCCCGCCGAAGACCGCGAGCGCGTCTTCGACCGCTTCTATCGCCGCGAACAGACCGACCAGCCGGGCAGCGGCCTCGGACTGGCGATCGTCAAGACCATCGCCGAACGGCATCGGGCAGAGGTGCTGCTCGACGATGCCACGCTCGGTGGTCTGCGCGCCCGCGTCCAATTCAAGCGCTCGATGCCGCCTTAAGTCAGCTTTAAGTGACGGTCCTCTATCGTACGCCGCACCGGAAGCCACGCGCTTCCAGTCTGGAACGAATCAGGAGACCATCATGCAAGCAATACCCTTCAAGCGCAGTCTACTGGCGCTGGCGCTGATCGCCGCGGTCGGCGCCGGCTACGCCAGGCTCGGCGGGCAGGTAATCAATCCCGCCGACGCGGTCAGCGCGCCCGTCGCCGCACCGCTGGCCAGGACCGGCACCGGATTGCCCGATTTCACCCCGATCGTCGAGCACAGCGGCCCGGCGGTGGTCAACATCAGCGCCAGCGGGCCGTCGAAGATGGCCTATTCCGGTGGCGACCGGAACGATCGCATGCCCGAGCTCTTTCGCCACTTCGGCATCCCCTCGCCCGACGACGGGGCGCCCGCGCGCGGCATGGGTTCCGGCTTCATCGTCCGCGCCGACGGGGTGATCCTGACCAACGCGCACGTCGTCAGCGGCGCCGACGAGGTCACCGTCAAGCTGACCGACAAGCGCGAATTCAAGGCCAAGGTGGTCGGCATCGACAAGCTGACCGACATCGCGGTGCTGCGCATCGACGCCAAGAATCTGCCGGTGGTGCGGCTGGGCAATCCGGGCAGCGCCCGGGTCGGCGAATGGGTGGTTGCCATCGGCTCGCCGTTCGGCTTCGAGAACAGCGTCACCGCCGGCATCGTCTCGGCGAAAGGGCGCTCGCTGGCCAGCGACAGCTACGTGCCGTTCATCCAGACCGACGTCGCGGTCAACCCCGGCAACTCGGGCGGACCGCTGATCAATCTGGATGGCGAAGTGATCGGCATCAACTCGCAGATCTACAGCCGCAACGGCGGCTATCAGGGCGTCTCCTTTGCCATCCCGATCGACGTCGCGATGAACATCGAGGAGCAGTTGCTGCAGCACGGCAAGGTCAGCCACGGCCGGATGGGGGTGACCATTCAGGAAGTGTCGCAATCGCTGGCCGAATCGTTCGGCCTGAAGGGTTCGGCCGGCGCGCTGGTCAGCTCGGTCGAAAAAGGCAGCCCGGCGGCGGCCGCCGGCCTCGAGCCAGGCGACGTCATCCTGAAGCTGAACGATACCGCGATCGCCAGCTCGTCCGAACTGCCGCCACTGATCGCGGCGCTCAAGCCCGGCACCCGGATCACGCTGCAGGTCTGGCGTAAAGGCGGCAGCCGCGAGATCGCGCTGGCGGTCGGTGAAATTCCGAGCCCCGCGCTGGCGGCCAACAAGTCCGGTGAAGGCGACAACCCGCGCCTCGGTCTGTCCTTGCGTCCCTTGACGCCGCAGGAGCTGGCGCAAAGCGACTCGCGCGCTGGCCTGCTGGTCGAGAGCGTCAGCGGACCTGCCGCCAAGGCCGGCATACGGCCCGGTGACGTGGTCCTGTCGCTCAACGGTCAGCCGATCGGGGACGTCGCGCAACTGCGGGCGCTGCTCGACAAGTCGGGGCGAACGATTGCGCTGCTGATCGAGCGCGACGACGCCAAGATCTTCGTGCCGGTTGATCTCGGTTGATCACCGCCCAGCCACGTGCTCCAGGTGACCCCGGTGGCGGCGCCTGGAGAGCCTTGGGCACCCGCCACGACGCGAAAATGGCCGACAAATGATTGACGCGCTGTTCGACCTTCTCGGCACCTTCTACCAGAGCGGCGACCTGACGCAGGCCGAGTGGATCGCCCGCAGCATCTTCCAGGCGATCCCCGACGACATCGTCTCGCTGCAGTTTCTCGGTCTGCTCTACTACCGGACCGCGCGCCGCAGCGAAGCGCTGCAGGCTTTCGGCGCGGCCGACCGGGAAGCAGCCTCCGTTGCAGGGTCGGACACCGAGCCTGGCGACCTGCTGGCTTCGGCGCAGTGCCTGCGTGCGGCGAGCGGCCGGGGATCGACCCTGGCCGGCGCGTGGTACGACCTGGGGCTGCTGCTGTTCCGCCTGGGGCGTTACCCGCAAGCGCTCAAGGCCCTGCACGCGGCGCAGTCGGTGCGCCCGGATTTCGTCGCGGCGCGACGCGCCATCGCGCGCGTGGCAGCGTTTGCGGCGCACCGCAGGGCTATCGCCCGGCAACCTCACACCCAACTGCCAGAAGTGCTGCCAGCGCAACGCGAGGACTAGACGACGCCGAGCAGTCGAGCGCCGGCTGCCCGGAGCCGCGCAGCGCTCGGCGATTCGCCCGCAGGAGCACGCCAGCAGGATACACTCCGGCCTTTGCGGCGCCCGGCCACGGACGCCGTCGCCACGCGAGACCCCGATGAGTGAACGCGGCATCAAGGTATTGGTCGTCGATGACTCGGCAACGCTGCGGCGCCTGCTTGCCCAGGCGCTGGCCGGCGACCCGGCCAGCGAAGTCATGACCGAGACCTGTGACGCCGTGCTCGCCCTTGGCCAGATGAGGAAGCGCTGGCCGGACGTGCTGCTGCTCGACATCGAGACCCGGCGCATGGACGCCATTGCCTTCCTGCGCCGGGTGATCGCCGAGCGGCCAACGCCGATCGTGATCTGTTCATCGGCGGCGAACCTCCGAGCGCCAACGACCCTGGCGGCGATCGCCGCCGGCGCCGTCAGCGTCGTCGCCAGACCCGCCAGCGGTCGGCAGTCTGCCATCGAACAGTCCGCGACAGAGATCGTGCGCACGCTTCGGGCCGCTGCCGCCGCATCCGCCCGGCCGGCAACACAAGCACCCGCAATGCCGACCCCCGCAGCGCTGCGCCCAAAGAATTCGGCCGACGTGATGCTCGCTGCCGCCTTGCCCCGGAGCGTCGAGCGGACCAGCGAGCAGATCGTTGCCATCGGCGCCTCGGCCGGCGGCACGCAGGCGCTGGAGACCGTTCTGACCAGGCTGCCGGCCACCTGCCACGGCCTGGTAATTGTCCAGCACATGCCGGAGCGCTTTACCGCGATGCTCGCCCAGCGCCTCGACGAGCTCTGCCGGATCGACGTCCGCGAGGCCAGCGACGGCGATCGTGTTCGTCCGGGCCAGGCCCTGATCGCGCCCGGCGGGAAACACCTGCTGCTCCAGCGCAGCGGCAGCCAATACCGGGTGGAAGTCGCCGATGGCCCGCTGGTCAACCGCCACAAGCCGTCGGTGGATGTGCTGTTTCGCTCGGTGGCCCGGTTTGCCGGCGGCAACG
>DPSD01000014.1:0-1526 GCA_003538495.1 Accumulibacter sp. | reverse complement strand
ATCATCCTGACCGGCATGGGCGACGATGGCGCGCGCGGCCTCCGGGAAATGCGCGACGCAGGAGCCATGACAGTCGCCCAGGACGAAGCCAGTTGCGTGGTCTTCGGCATGCCCAGGGAGGCGATCAGACTCGGCGCCGCCGAGCAGATCATGGCCCTGCAACAAATCCCCGGCGCGATCGTCGCCTTTGGCATGAGCCGCGCCCAGTCCGCCATTCCGTGGCGTAGCCCGGGCGGCGGCTGACGCCTCAACGCACGGGTCACGCTCAAACCGGCTTCCCGAGTTCGGTGGCATCGCGTATTCTCCGCGGATTGGCGCTGGTGCATCCGTGCACCAGCGCTCTGTCCTCGCTCCGGAAGATGATTCTGCCATATGTCTCAATCCAGCATTCGTGGCGTCATAGCAGCGTCTGACGCGCATACTGCCGAAGCCGGAGCACGCCTGTTGCGCCGCGGCGGCAATGCGGTCGATGCAGTTGTTGCCGCCAAGCTCGCCGCAACCGTTACCGAACTGCCGCTGACCTCGCTTTGCGGCGGCGGCGCCTGTGTCTGGGGCAACGCCGACGACGGCTACGAAGTCCTCGATTTCTTTGCCTCGACCCCGGGGCTCGGCCTCGCTACTCGGCCGCCGCTCGACTTTGCACCGGTGACCGTCGATTTCGGAGAGACCACCCAGACCTTCCACGTCGGCAAAGCCGCCGCCGCCGTTCCGGGCGAACTGGTCGGTCTGCTCGAACTGCACCGACGGGCCGGCCGGGTCCCGCTGCGTGAAGTCGTCGCCCCGGCGGTTGGCTGGGCGCGCGACGGCTTCGCCGTCAGTCCTCAGATCGCCGCGATCATCGGCCTGGTCGCACCGATCGCCCGCCGCTCGCCGGCCGTCGCGCGGCTATTCTTCCCTGCGGGCGGTCTGCCGCACGCAGGCGATCGCCTGGCCAACCCCGATCTCGGCGACTTCCTGCACGCACTCGGCGAAGGAGATCCAGCGACCCAGGTCGCCCGCTATTGGGCGTCTCTGGTCGACAACTTCGGGCCTGCGCAAGACGGGCTGATCACCGCGCACGACGTCGCCGCTTACGCGCCGGTGGTCCGTGAGCCGCTGCGCGTCGGCATCGGCCCGTACACCGTGCTGACCAACCCGCCGCCGTCGGCCGGCGGCGGCCTGATCGGCGCCGGTCTGCGGATCGCCGAGCGGCTGGGTATCGGCGACGAGGAGTTCCTGTCGTCCGAGCACCAGCTGGCGATGGCGGCGCTGCTGGCAACGGTATCGGCTATCCGCCAGTCGGGCTACGACCAGCGGCTGCACGCTGACCCCGATTCGATTCGCGCGCTGGTGGCCGGTGACGGCATCCCGGCCTGGGTCGAACGAGCACGAGCGCTGCTCACCGAGAACCAGCTCGGCGCCACCACCCACATCTCGGTAATCGATGCCGAGCGCATGGCGGTGGCGATGACCACCAGCAATGGCGAGGGCTGCGGGCAGGCGCTGCCCGGGCTGGGAATACACGTCAACAACTTCCTCGGCGAGGA